>JAGPMA010000047.1 GCA_018053145.1 Oscillospiraceae bacterium
AAAGCTCAGCGGCAGTGAAATAACAAATGAAAAGCTGAAGAAAAGTATTGATACCTACAACGAAGCCCGAAGCCTTGTAAAACAGGTATATGATTTGCACAAGGCTAAGAATCCCGTTATAGGCGGACAGGAAACGCTTAGAATTACTCTTGCAGCAATGGAAATGCCTATTGAGGATTACATAGAATTTCTTAAGGCCGTTCTTGCCGATGCGAAAAATCGCAAGCCAATAGAAAATTTCGGCGCTCGTGTTATGCTAGCGGGAAGCGCACTTGATGACCCCAAATTTGTTAAGGCAATTGAAAATTGCGGTTGTTTGGTTGTTTCTGATTTGAACAGCTTTGGCATCAGATTTCTTCGTGATAAGCTAGTATACGACGAAGCCGACATCATGGGCTCTATTGCAAAATATTATATCTCGCGTTCTTCCTGCCCTCGCATGATGGACGGAAGTGACGATATCCATGAATACATTCTGATTGCCGCTAAAGAATATGATATTGACGGAATAATTATCGAGCGATTAAAACACTGCGAAAAACGGGAAAATGAATTGCCAATTCTCGGGAAAACCTTTAAAAACGCGGGCATCCCTTATCTTGAACTTGAGCGTCAAGAGCGCATGTCAGCAGAAGGCCAACTGTCAATGCGCGTCGAGGCATTTAGGGAAATGATAGAAAACAGAAAAGATAAATAATTTCAACCGGGATTAGGGTTTAGAAAGGTCGAGGTTTTCAATTAGCCCAAAAAGCAAGGTGTAGATGGTAAAAAACAGCGGCAAATAAATGAAGAGGTAGATAACGGTGATAGAAGTTGGATTTCAGTGCCCAATATGTGGCAAATACTATTTTCAGGATTTTGATGGCCTTGAAGAATGCCCTGTTTGTTATTGGGTAATAAACATTGTTCAATATGATAATCACGATTTTTCTGAAGGATCAAACACTTTAAGTGTTAATGAGTATAAGATTGAATATGCTGTTTCGAATAACAAAAGCACTAAGGAAGCAGCTAAAAAGCTTAAAGAAGAATTTCGTAGCAAGCGTATCAGCATGCATAAAGAATTCAGAGAAATTAAGATTGACCAGATAGCTCCGAGTTGCGAAGAAATGCATCAACAATTTGTTGCTGCAAGGCTTCTGTATATTGAAAAATTGAATCAATTGTTGCAGCTTAGCTGAACATATCCAAAAATCTAAGACGATATAGTTCTGGGGTGATCCCTTGAGCAAGAGCAATAATATAGCTAGGAAAAAACTCATAATCTTTCCCTAGTTTTACTAATGAGGTATGACTATGTTTACTTATGTTTTATACGGACTTGCCGGTACTGGACTGGCGGTGTCGTTTTTCAAGGATCGAAATAAGACTATAATTGCGCTTAAAAAGGCATGGAAATCTTTTGAGAATATTCTGCCTCAGTTTCTATCTATTTTGATTATTATTGGCTTAGTACTGGCAATATTGAGTCCGGAAACAATCACCAAACTGCTTGGGACCAACTCCGGCATATGGGGCGTTGCAGCGGCTTCTGTTATTGGTTCTATTACACTGATTCCCGGATTTGTAGCTTTTCCTTTGGCTGCTGCACTATTGAAAAACGGTGCTGGATATATGCAGATTGCTGCATTTGTTTCCACTCTCATGATGGTTGGAATCGTAACAATGCCGCTAGAAATTAAAACCTTTGGAAAACGCGCAACAATAATACGAAATGCCGCGGCTTTTGTGTTTTCTCTGATTGCGGCCTTTGTGATTGGGATGGTGCTATGATGAAAGATTTTCTCAAACGATACAGGGTGTTTTTGCTGTTGATTCTTATAAATGCAGCAATCGGTTTTATAATGCCGGAAATTGGACTAAAGTCTTTTAATATTACAAAGCAAAACTTTATTGAGATGATCTCAATAATTCCTCCAATTTTTATATTGTTGGGGCTTTTGGATGTGTGGGTAGACCGTGCCACCATGATGAAATATACCGGCAAAGGGTCTGGCTTAAAAGGAGTCCTAATTGCCTTTGTTCTTGGCTGTGCGGCTGCCGGCCCGTTATATGCCGCATTTCCTGTTG
Source organism: Oscillospiraceae bacterium (assembly GCA_018053145.1). Lineage (GTDB taxonomy): Bacteria > Bacillota > Clostridia > Oscillospirales > Oscillospiraceae > UBA2658. The sequence goes on from JAGPMA010000047.1 coordinate 2,071, forward strand.
CCGGAGTAATGCTGAAGAAGGGCAGCAGTTTGTTTAACGTGTTCATATTTATTGGAGCATGGTCAACAACCAAAATACCTATGCTGACTTTTGAGGCTGCCAATTTGGGCGTTGCGTTCACCTTGACCAGACTGGCTTTGAGCATTATTGGCATCATTATAATAGCAGTTATAACCGAAAAATTGTTAAACCCCGAAACCCAAAAAGAGATATATGAAATGAATCAATCCGAATAAAATAGGATATATAGAAAAATGCTCGATGCTGTTCACCGGCATCGAGCATTATGTGTATAGAAAGCAAATGGCAAATTATGCTTCAGACAGTCAAGTTCGTTTTTAGCAGTTTCTATCTACCATGATATTCAAGATTTCTCTATCCGTTTCGCGCATTCCTCGGCTCGCCATTCTTCCTATGTTGGCAATCGTATTGTCTACGCCCTTGGAAACTATTCCGTCACCACAAAAAAACTGCTGCCCATTCTGATACATACTGAAGCCGAGTATTCCCGCATCAACCGCCATAGCGATTTTTGCGGCACAGGAAGCCTTGCTCCATCGCAGACAATTCCGGAAATGACGGCGAGCGCATTGACAACAGTGTGCGAAACCGCATCAAATTTACCACCATTTAGATAATCTATTCCCGCACCCGCGGCACAGCCTGCGCTCACCGCTCCGCAGAACGCAGAGAGACGACCGATACTGGTTTTTTGATGAATTGCAATGAGGTTGGACAAAGCTAAGGCGCGGATAAGCTTGTCATGCGGGGTGTTTACTTCAGACGCATATTCTATGTCCGGAAGTGACGCCGTCAGGCTTTGATTGCCGCTTCCGGAAAGAATAATCACAGACATTTCAAAGCCACCCATTCTGGCATCCGCTCCTGCTGCAGCGATTGCTCTTGCACGGACTTTAACATCGCAAGCATATGTGTCTATAAGCGTTTTACCGATGTTCGCGCCCCAGTCGTTTGCCATTCCTTCGGCGGCGATTGCGCTGTTATTCTCAATCTGGCGCTCGATAACATCTTGAATATCAGACAGCTCAACAGTTTCCGCAAAATCAACTATGTCTTTAACATTGAGCAGACTGCGGTCTGTAACGCCAATATTGTTTTCGTTACTTGTGCCGGTCCTAAACAACTCTTCTCCATTTTTTCAATAAGAACAATATTCGTATGATAATTTTCAATTACGACTTTGGAATACGAATCGCCGTCGTATAGTGTTACATCAATATAGAAAACCGCGTCGCCCTCGTTCGGAACGATGCTTATTTCATGCTGTTTCAGATATTCGGAAATTTTAGGCTTATTCTCTTCTTTTATTTCAGATAATACCTCAAGCATTTTTTGACGAATCCCCGACTATTATGCCGGCCGCGAGGGCGGCTTGAATACCTTTCAGTCCATTTGTATTGGGTACTACAACACTTTTAACATTTTTAATTATGTTGCCGCTGACTTCGACCCTACATCTTTCAGGCAAAGTGCCAAGAATATCTCTGGCTTTTGCCGCGGCATATGCTATCGCGATCGGTTCGGTACACCCTGTTGCCGGTATTAGTTCTTCCTTAAGTATCTTTACATATTCAGAGTATCTATTATCTCTCTGGTTCATAAGTATCTTCACCCCTTTGCCGCCGAAACTGCTTGAATTATATCATTTTTACCATTACAGGCAATATTGAAATCGTACTAATCCTATAATTCGCTCAGACGGCTTTGCTTAAATATGCAACAATTATGGGTAAAGAATGAAACCGCACCAGTATGCTCGGTCAAAAGGAGCACAACAGAAAGTGCGGTCAATAAAAGCCTTCAGCCAAGCGCGACATCGAGTATCATCATAATAAGAAAGCCTGCCATTACGCCCATTGTCCCAATATTCGAGTGTTTACCGAGGTGTGCCTCCGGAATAAGCTCCTCGACAACGACATACATCATTGCCCCTGCGGCAAAAGCCAGCAGCCATGGCATGAATGGTTCTAACGTTCCAGAGATAAGCACCGTGAGCACTCCGAAAACGGGCTCTACAATGCCTGACATGCTTCCTATAAAGAACGATCTTCCGGCACTTGCTCCTTCTTGACGAAGAGGCAATGATATTGCGGCTCCCTCCGGAAAATTTTGTATTCCTATTCCTATAGCCAGTGCAATCGCGGCGGCATATGATGCCAGGCCTCCTCCGTTCTGTGCTGCTAGTGCAAAGGCTAACCCAACCGCCATACCTTCCGGTATGTTGTGTAGCGTTACTGCCATAACCAGCAGAGAAGTGCGTTTCATCGAAGAGGACAGGCCTTCTTTTCTGTTTACCAAGGGATGCAGATGCGGAATCAGAAGATCAAGTACATATAAAAAAGCTATGCCAATCACGAAGCCTCCGGCAGCAGGTATCCATCCTATATGGCCGTTTTTTTCTGCTTCTTCGATTGCAGGAATAAGAAGGCTCCAAACCGAAGCGGCAATCATAACTCCCGCGGCAAAACCGAGAAATATTTTCTGTATGCTAGCTCTCATGGTTTTTCTGAAAAAGAATACCAGCGCTGCACCGAGCGTCGTCATAAGAAAAGTGAAGCCTGTTCCGGCTACGGCATATAATAATACATTTGACATATGTCCTCCTTCCGGATCTTTGGCTCCTGTTTATTTATATGTTTTGTTGCAGTGGGAGTTTACAGCCGGAAAACAGTGGACTTACATGATTATACATTATCAGATGACCCGGGAGACGCTGTTTTCTTGATTTCGCTCCAATTATCAAGTACGGCTTTGACAATTTTATGCCTGACACATCAGTAATGGTTGAATAGTCGTCGCTGTCTCCAACTTCTTCTTTTGTTATAAGGTCTATAAAAGAATTTATTTTCCGTAGCTCATATTTCACCTTCATTTCTGATTAAGCCAAAGTAAGCATCTTGTCATCCTAATTATCTGTCTTCTAAGTGATGAAGTTACAGTATATTTTAACGGCTTGTTGTATAGTTATTAAAACAACAGGTTTAAGAAATCACGATATAGGAGATTGATTGTTATGCTTAAATATATAATTGGAGCTTTAATAGGCGGTATTATCGGGTATTTTGTGTTCTATAAGCTGATTGGTTGCTCGAACGGAACATGTCCTATTACCGCAAATCCCTATATATCAACTGCATACGGAGTAGTCCTTGGTATTCTCCTTGCCAGTGTAATAGCATTTCCGACCACGCCTGTATCAAAGAATGCGGCGCAAACCCCCGCCATAGAGTATAAAAAAACAACTGCAGGAGAAGCCAAAGCCAGAATTGATAGCGGAGATAAGATTATAATCCTCGATGTACGAACAGAAGAGGAATATAATACCGAACACATAGCCGACGCAGTTTTGATACCGAATGAAACGATAACAGACAAAATGCCGGATTTGCTGCCAGACCTTGATGCAGAAATCTTAATTTACTGCAGATCAGGAAACCGAAGCGCACAGGCAGCAAAGAAACTGATTGCAATCGGATATACAAATGTCTACGATTTCGGTGGGATTATTGATTGGCCATACGATACTGTAACATAAGCATTCATTTTCACACCTTCCAATTTCGCTCAATCCGGAGCAACAGGTTGACGGTTTCCCACACCTGCTGCCCGGCTTGAACATTGTCCGCAAAAAATCCGCCAGTCGAGCCGTCCCTGCTTTCATAAAAATGGGATGCCAGCATTTCAATCAGCATAATTGAAGGCAACTCAGTAAATTTGCCGCAAAAACAAACCTATCGGAAGGTGACAAAAAGGAATCCCCACCTAGAATTGAAGGTGTTGTAATAAGTCGCTTTGCACTGAGCTATTGGGGCTGCCACCCTAATTGTTGCAGTCTGGTAAGATATGGTTAATTTTTTTGAACATTAAACTGATAATAGTAATTTGCACCAAGGTCAGTAGACTGTTAATGCAGGTAAACCAAACTTACGATTAATTCCGACAAACTATAACATCTTCGATAAGCCTCCACAATTTATAAAAAACAGCCCGAAAAAAGAACACCAACTTCGAGATAATGTTAGAGCGGAAGAATTGGGAAGAATAGCAGATGATTTGCACAACGTACTATGGGGTGGAGGGCAGCACCAAAACGAATTGTTTTTCAACTTAATAGCACTATTCTTAACCAAAATTTGTGACGAGAAAACTAAAGCTGATGGCGAACCTTATGGCTTTCAGATATTATATAAAGGGAACGAGAAAGAAAGCGCCGAATCAGTTTATTCTCGTATAAATACTTTATATAAGGGAGTAAAAGATAAAAAACAGAAAAGTACTCCAAATGTGCCTTAAATTACTTATTAGATTATGTAGAGCTGTACTTGCCTGATTCAAATGGAGCGCGGCAGCATAGTCCCCACAAGGTATTTCCCTTGTGGGCTAGTTCTCTGTTGCAGCGAAGACTTATGATAGATGTGAAGCTAGTTTTTTGTAAGACAAGGCGCTGACCGCAGGTAATACTTTGTGTATTGCCAAGGGCTGCAACGCGGTATTGCGAAAAAACAGCGAGTAGATTAGCAAGAATTAGCCGCAACAGAGAACTAGTGTTACGTTATAAATCAGCTTGTGGAAGTGGCTCGTATATGCCAAATGGATTCGGATCATTCGGAAGCAGTCCCAGCGGCTACGTAAATTACAAGGTGTTCAAAGAAGTTCAAAAAGGTAGAGGGGGGTAAAGGCCCTTCATCCAACAGTGGCTGTCTGACCTCAATTATCTCGGTTGTGGTCGTTCCGTCTATGGTTGTGGCTTTGATTTTCGCATTAAAATAAGGTGCCTATAAAGCCTGCTATAAAATTTTTGCTGCAGAAGGGGGACACCCAATCAAGAAGGATGAACTGCAATACAAAAGTATTGCAGTTCATCCTTCTTGATTGGACTAGTTTTGGTGTGTTTTCCTAATTTCAAAACTTTTACATGGGCGTGATGTTTTCATTTATAATTGAAATTTTGATGCGCTTTCCTTCAGGCAATTTGACTGACTGGAAAGCTCCTCGCTTGCCGCAGCAACTTCTTCGGATGTCGCCGAGTTCATCTGAACAACCGAGGAAACCTGCTCAATACCAATTGAAATCTGGCTAACGGCAGTTGCTTGTTCCTGCGCTTGGGCAGCAATCAACTCAACCAGTCTGTTGACCTCATTTGATTGCGCGGCAACCTCCGAGAAACCGGCGCTTGTCTTCTTCACAAGCTCTGTACCTTTTTCAACTGCGCCTATGGAGCTCTCTATTAATACAGTGGTATTCTTTGCCGCCTCTGCGGATTTCTGTGAAAGATTGCGCACCTCATCGGCAACAACGGCAAAGCCTTTGCCGGCAGCGCCGGCTCTTGCAGCCTCAACAGCAGCGTTAAGCGCGAGGATATTCGTCTGAAACGCGATATCGTCGATTGCCTTGATAACCTTACCAATGTCCTTTGAGGTTGTGGAGATCTCGTCCATCGCCTGCCGTGCAAGCTCCATGTCATTTACACTGTTCTTCATAATTGCGCTTGATTTTTCGGACAGCTTCGTTGCCAAGTCCGCATCTTCCGCGTTTTTCTTAATATTTTCAGAGACGCTCATAATTGAAGCAGAAAGCTCCTCGATACTACTCGCCTGTTCGGTTGCACCCTGGGAAAGGGACATACTTGAATTTGCAACCATTTTTGCTCCGGAATCGACCTGCTCTGCGGAGGAAATTATCGAAGACGCAAGTGTGCTGAAATCATTAACCAGCTTTGTTAAAGCATTTCCAAGGACATCTTTTTCCGACCTAATCGTGACAGTCGTTGTCAGGTCGCCTTCAGCTATTGCCGCGGTTTCCTGAGACAGCTTAATTGTTCCCCCGATTATTTTGAAGAAGGAATCCGCAAGTGTTCCGATTTCGTCCTTCCTAAACTTAACAAGCCTGTCTTTTTCATCAATTAAGCCATAGATATCGACGTCACCCACCGCAAGCCGTGAGCCAACAACGGCCAGCCTCGTTAATGGATATGCGATTACCCCTGAAATGTATTTGCTGAGAAGCACTGTGGTAATATAGGAGACTATTATAATTACGATAATTAAAGCGATTACAATGAGGGTGGTGGTCTTGTCGCTTGCAAGTCTTTCGGCCGCGAGCGTTTCGTTATACTCTATAATCGCATCAAACGCTGCTTGCGTGCTAAGTATAAAGCTTGCCCCGTTTTTGATTGTCGCCAAAAGCTCAGCGCTTGTCATGTCTGCCCCAGCAGCCTGCACAGTTTTTTCCAAATCTTCTCTCAAGGCAGCATAAGCAACTTCCAAGGCGTCAAAATTTGCCTGATCCTCGCTGTCAGAAACAGTTTTTCCATATTCGTCTATACGCGTCTGAACCGTTTCAAGCTGACTTTCCACCTTATCAATATATGTTTCCTTATCTGTGTCGAAGTAAATATACAAATCTCTTATGTAAGCTCTTAGATTCAAAAATTCTGCGTTTGCTTTTGAAGAATACTCAATTCCAAGTGTACACTCATTATATGTATCTGTCTGATTTTTAAAATTAACCAGAAGGCTTATAACGCCAACTAAGCCCACTAATACTGTTATGCTTGCAATGACAAGAAAGCCATCTCTGATTTTTCTGGAAATTATTATGTCTTCAAACCACTTTTTCATATTTATCTGTCCTTTCGCTTATCACATAGCGCTCATCAAAGCCGATCAGCTCTTCACAATCTATCAGCAGAATAACCATATCACCTTTATTGACGATGCCCTTAATATAATTGCAACCGTCTTTCGTACACATATCGGGCTTTTTCATAATCTCTTTGCTATTAATTTGAATTGTTTCAGAAACGCTGTCTATTATCATTCCGATAGAATAGCCGTTTAGGTCAACAACAATAATACAGGTTCTGTCATCATATTCTTTGGGCTGCATCTTGAACCTTAGCCTAACATCCATTACAGGAACAACTTTTCCCCTAAGGTTTATTATTCCTTTGATGTATTCGGACATTTCCGGCATTTCAGTTAAGGGCTTCAGACTTACAATCTCGATTACATGCTTTAGGTCAATACCATATGCTTCTTTGCCAAGCTGAAACGTTAGGAACCTTCCTTTGAGTGTTTCTTCATTGCTGCGCGAGAATGATTCGAATGACTCCTCCATTATTCCACTCCCCTTTTCTATTTTAACTCACAAGCTGCACACTGATTGAGCATTAACAATGCACTTAATCTCTCCTCACATATTATGGCATTTGTCATTTTTATCGCTAATCTTACGTTGTTTATTGTGCAACAAGGCAAAGTCAACTACACTATATTTATTCCCGACATATTTCGAAAATAAAGTGATAGTCAAGGATAATTGGTATTATTTTCTATGCTGCTATTATTTGTAATTTAGATCTTCTTTTATATCACTTTTAACATTCACCAATGCCTATGTAGCTCATAAAAACAAGAAAGCCTGTAGTTTTGACACTACAGGCTTTCTCGCTTTTTAAACAATCGGAGAAGACATTATATAAGGAGAGAAAGATATCGTTTTTAAACAGTGCTTATTAACTGGCCTTTTCAGCCGCTTCTGCGCCTTTCCATTGCCATCTGCCACAGCCGCCGTAAGCTAGATTGCGTTCTATACTATGGGTGCTGCATTTCCCAATGTTTGAACAGCATTTGCAGTCGCTGACTTTTGCCAAGTCGCACAGAGCGGCATCAAGAAGCTTCTGCTTTTCGCAAATTAATGATTGAAGCGCCTCGATTGATACATCAGCTCGCTTAATCACAATGTGCTCGCTATCGTTCGGCACTTCCCTATAGTTTTCAAGTGATTTGCTAAGCTCATCATGTTTTTCCATAGTATATTCTACCTCCTAGATAAATTTTATGTTTCATTTTGTTTGTAATTGTTCATTGTGTACTAATTGTAAGCGGTATTCTATTCATTTTGTATGAATTGTGCACAGTTTGTTTAATGAGATTATAACAGCCTTTAACGCGTATGTCAATAATATTTATGATATTATAGTTGTATGTAATGTTTAATACATATTATGCCATTTCTTTAGAAAATGTTCCGATAATCAAAATATAACTATTTTCAAATCTTCTGAAGCTTGATTGCACAAGCTTCAACAATATAGGTCTAAAGTCCCAAAAATAGTAGATTGTGAAAAGACATTCACGGTAACAATTGACAATACATCTGTATTGTTATATTATGTTTAAAGTGGCAATTACTTGTTTCACTGCACTTTATACTGCATTATAAAGACTGTCATTTTGCTAACACAGTATAAATATCATGAATAGTAGGGCTTGGAGCTTTGCAATAATTAGTCGGATTGTTTGGGGGAGAGATGAGTATGGCATATTTTATTACCGAAGACTGCATAGGGTGCACACTTTGCGCAAAAAACTGTCCGGTTCAGGCAATTGATGGAAAGGTTAAGGAACGGCACGTAATCAATTCCAAACGCTGTGTTGAATGCGGCGTTTGCGGAAATGTGTGCAACAAAGCAGCAATTAAGACCTCACGCGGCGAAGTCGCAGCAAAAGTTCCGAAATCGGATTGGAAGAAACCAGTTATCGACACAAAGCTATGCAGTGCTTGCGCAATCTGCGTAAACGCCTGTGGGAAAGACGCTCTCAAAATTTCCTTGCCGCAGTTCAAGGGAGATATTAAGGTTTTTGCTTATCTCGAAAATGAAAAGCAATGTGTTGGCTGCAGCCTGTGTGCGTCGTATTGTCCACTACACGCAATTATAATGAAAGGTGGTGAGGGACAATGACACTCCCGAAATACATATTAATTGACCTCTCGACCGGCAAAATCAGCGACTATCCGATTTCGAAGGAGCTTTACGAAAATTACATCGGGGGAAAAGCCCTTGCCGCAAAATTGCTGTTTGACCTAATGCCCGCTGGCGTCAAAGCGCTCTCAGCCGATAACGTCATTATCATCAACACCAGCCCCATGAACGGTACGGGTGCCCCCTCCTCGAGCCGCTTCAACATGACCTTTAAAAATGTAATGACAAACGGCATCGCTTCGAGCAACTGCGGCGGTCAGTTTGGCGTTATGCTTAAAGCTGCCGGCTACGACGGAATTATCCTCAAGGGTGGCGCGTCTTGCCCTTCCTATATTGAAATTCTCGACGGTGATGTCAGCATTAAAAACGCTGAGCATCTTTGGGGAATGGACGCTGAAAAGGTACAAGAAGAGTTTAATCCCCACTGGGGAAAGCTCGTTATCGGACCGGCAGGCGAGAACGGTGTACATTACGCCGCCGCGGTTTCAGGAGAGCGTGTTGCTGGTCGCTGCGGCGCAGGCGCGGTGCTCGGTGCCAAAAAAATAAAGGCCCTTGTTGCCTTTGGTACTAAAAGAGTCGAGCTTTATGATAAAGAAAAATTCGATGAGTATAACAAGAAATTCATCGATTTTCTTCGAAACCATCCAATGACCGGAAACGCCTTGCCAAGATATGGCTCAGCGGGTCTTTTAAACAATGCTAACGCTTCACATGCACTGCCAACAAAAAACTTTAGCATGGGGCAATATGAACACGCATCAAAAATAACCGGCGAGGAACTGGCAGATACTGTTTTGACACGCAATGGAAGCTGCGTCAGCTGCCCCATCAGGTGCGAGCGTCGCGTAATGGTCAATGGCAAAGAGGTTAAAGGACCGGAATACGAAACCGTCGGCTTGTTCGGTTCGAACATATTAAACGACGATCTGGACTGGATAAACATCATTAACTACGAGGCAGATATTCTCGGAATGGACGCTATTTCTCTAGGAGGGACAATTGCGTTTGCAATGGAGCTACAGGAAAAGGGAATGGCTGACTTCGGAATTAATTTCGGTTCAAAGGAAGGCGTTCTTGAAGCGATACACGACATTGCTTATGGCATCGGCAAAGGATGTGAGCTTGCTCTCGGCTCCAAACTGCTCGCAGAAAAATACGGCGGCAAGGAATTCGCCATCAACGCAAAGGGTTTGGAGCTTGCGGCTTATGAACCACGCAGGTCTGTCGGTATGGGGCTTGGTTATGCGACCTCAAACAGAGGCGGCTGTCACCTCAACGGAGGCTATGCCGCGCTCATCGAATCTGTCGGTGTTTTAGCCATCGACACGCAAACTCACAAAGGCAAAGCAGAGCTGACCACGTTTTTGCAGAACATGATTGAGGCAACATCCACCTCCGGCTTCTGCCTGTTCACTATGATGGCAGTTATCCCCGGATTTCTATCCGAGCTTGGTCCCGCGCACCCGATAACAAGGTTCGTCAGTAAGTTTTTAATTACAGCCCGTCCCTTCCTCGGGCCCACACTTTGGTCGTTAATGCCGGGCCTAATCCCCTTCAACATTATGTATTTGGCTCCTTACGCTCAAGCACTTAAGCTGGCAACAGGGTTACCGATAACAGCCGGTAAGTTCCTGCAGATTGGGGAGCGTTGTTTTAATACCGAGCGTATGTTTAACCTTCGCGAGGGTCTGACTTCAGCCGATGACTCGCTCTGCGACAGATTGACCAAAACTCCGCAGGACCCAAGCCGTCCGGACACTGTTGTTCCCCTCGACAAAATGCTTCCGCGCTATTATAAGGTACGCGGATGGGACAAAAACGGAGTTCCCACGCCGAAAAAGCTGAAAAAGCTCGGCATTGATGTTTAAATTGACGGAGGTAACAATATGGCTCACATTAAGTATTACGGGGATATGCGTTCGCTAGCCGGTAAAACCGAGGATAATATTGACGCCGCAAGTCTTTCTGAGTTGCTGTCAATCATAGGTAAGCAGTACGGAAAAGCGGCTAAAAAAACCGCTAAAACCTCCTTAATTGTTGTAGAAAGTGAAAAAGTATTTGCTATACGAAAAATCGCTCTAAAAGCAGATTCTGAGGTTGGCTTCTTTCCGATGTGCTGCGGAGGTTAACGTCTCTCCTTATAAGCACCCCCCCAAGCAGAAAGAAACGACCGCCGATTGGCAGTCGTTTCTTTCTGCTTACCTGAGATACTATCTTTACTCCCCTCAGCTTATGGTCTCTGCCGGTACTGGTGCCTTGCGCAGGCGTTTGATGGTTTTTGTCATCTGCTCCGCGTCCCAAATTACAGGCACAGGATAGATTGGGTTTGCTTCCTTCAGCGCCCACTCGACCATTTGAGGAATGTCTTCCTCCTTGATGTGATCGAACTGCTCTACTATGTTCATGTCCCTGTTCATCTGGCGGATTGCTTGGA
>JAGPMA010000017.1 GCA_018053145.1 Oscillospiraceae bacterium
CATAGTTGCACGCACGGTTTTCGGATTGTATAAATCCGCGCAGCCTCCCACAAGAATAACCGCATCCGTTCCCATGGCGTCAGCAGTTCTAATAACCGTACCAACATTACCGGGGTCCTGAACAGTCTCAAGTATTAATGCCGAGGAAATCGGCTTTTCGCCTTTAAACTTTTGCGGAATTTTGACGCTGAAAACTGGACCGGCGGAATTTTTGAGAGGAGAGACAAATTGCAGCAGCTCAATCGGGCATAAGTATTGATTTATGCTTTCGGGTGCTTTGAAAGTCGGCTCGCTGCTCCAAAGCACACAGGTGATTTCCGCACCGGAGCTCAGCGCCTCTTTCAGCGTTTTTTCTCCGTCACAAACAAACTCTCCAGTTTGCTTACGATAAGCCTTGTCCGCAGATAGGTCCTTAAGATGGGTAATAGTTCGGTTTTTTCTTGAAGTAATATATTCCATTAATCCTCCCACTTAAAGAGACAGTTTTAACACATGACAAGGCTGCGGCGGAGCAACCTTGCCCTGCCACAGCCTATTTGTTGGTTTAAGCGTCTATGGGTTTCATTGTCGGGAACAAAATTATTTCTCTTATAGAATCAACGCCGGTGAGCAGCATAACACAGCGGTCTATTCCGATGCCAAGACCGCCGGTTGGAGGCAAGCCGTATTCGAGCGCGGTGATGTAGTCCTCGTCCATCATGTTGGCCTCTGCATCGCCCTTCTTGCGAAGCTCGACCTGCTTCTGGAAGCGCTGCTTCTGGTCAATCGGGTCATTGAGCTCGGAAAATGCGTTGCCCATTTCACTGTGGCAAATGAAAAGCTCAAAACGCTCTGTCAGTCTGCCATCCTTCGGACTTCTCTTTGCAAGAGGCGATACGTCCACAGGGTGCATAGTGATAAAGGTGGGCTGAATTAGCTTTTCCTCAACCTTTTGGTCGAAGCACTCGTAAAGTGCGTTGCCCCAGGTCTTTTCCTTTTCCTTCGGAATCTCAACTCCAATTGACTTTGCAAGTGCAACAGCCGCTTCGTCGGATTCAACCGGCATGAAGTCAACACCGAGATATTTTTTAACTGCATCGGCCATTGTTAGGCGTTCCCAGCCCGGAGCAAGGCTAACCGCCTCACCCTGCCAAGTGACGTCATAAGTGCCCAGAATGTCCATTGCAGCGCTGGAGAGCAGTTCCTCGAACAAATCCATCATGTCATTAAAATCGGCATAAGCCTCATACAATTCGACAGTTGTGAATTCGGGGTTGTGCTTTGTGTCCATGCCCTCGTTGCGGAAAATACGTCCGATTTCGTAAACACGCTCGATACCACCCACGACAAGGCGCTTCAAATGAAGCTCTGTTGCGATCCGAAGGAACATATCTATGTCCAGCGTGTTGTGGTGCGTGATGAACGGTCGTGCTGTTGCTCCGCCAGAGATTGTGTTAAGCACGGGAGTTTCAACTTCCATATAACCGCGGTTATCAAGGAAACTGCGGACATGGCGAATAAAACGGCTGCGAATTTCAAAATTACGCCGCACATCGGGATTGACTATAAGGTCTACATAGCGCTGGCGATAGCGTGTCTCAAGGTCAGTAAGACCGTGAAATTTCTCCGGTAGCGGAAGTAGGGACTTAGAAAGCAACTTAACTGCCTTGCAGTGAACAGAAATTTCACCCTTGCGCGTGCGGAAAACAAAGCCTTCTATACCGACTATATCTCCGATGTCCCATTTTTTGAATTCGCCAAAGGCTTCCTCTCCCAAATCGTCAACACGGACATATAGCTGGATTCTGCCCTTATCGTCCAGAAGGTCGGCAAAAAAAGCCTTACCCATATCGCGTTTGGACATAAGACGCCCGGCCATAGAAACATCTTTCTGCTCCCAGACCTCAAAGTTTTCCTTTATCTCCTGGCTGTATGCGGTTCTCGAGTATTTTGTAACGGTAAAAGGATCGCTTCCGTCCTCACGAAGCTTTGACAGCTTATCGCGACGAACTTGACGAATTTCGGATATGTCGGCAATTTCCTCCGGCATGATTTCCTGACTCATTAATTGACCTCCCAAACGCTTTACGCTGGTTCGCGTAACAGTATAATTCCTCCGCTTACGGAGGTCGCTTTGCCAAGCATTTGCCCGCTGAAGCTCGTTAATTTTTTTAGCTGCGGTGCTTTTTATCTCTCAGTTTTCAATGCTTGCAATTTTAAATTGCAGCTCTCCTGAGGGTGCAGTAATTGTGATGATTTCACCAACCGCACGGCTCAATAGCCCACGTCCAAATGGCGACTCGTCCGAAACGCGGCCTTGTGTGGGGTTCGCTTCCTGCGACCCAACAACCAAATATTCCTCAAAACTACCGTCTTCAAGGCTTTCAACCTTAACCTTGCTTCCCAACGCAACTAGATGCGTTGTTTCGCGAGTTTCGATAACCTCTGCATTTTCAAGAATATTTCTAAGCTCAGCAATCTTCGAATAGAGCTTGCCCTGTTCAGTTTTCGCCTCATCATATTCGCTGTTTTCGGATAGATCGCCGAAGGAACGCGCTTCTTTGATTTGCTCGGACACTTCTTTTTCTCTAACGGTCTCAAGATAAAAAAGCTCCTCCCGTATTTCAGTCAGACGCTCTTGACTCATTTTGTATTTTGCTTCGTTCGCCATAGTACCCGTCCCTTCATTAACTAATAGAGTCTTTGATATACATATAAATATAGAATGACACCATATTAAGGTATTATAGATAGAAAATTACGGCATGTCAAGAAGTTAAGCTGTTGTCAGTCGTTTCTATCATGGTTTTTTGTCTTGATTTGCTCAATTTTCAAGCTAAATATTTCTTGTTTTCAGTTAGAATATTTACCGTTTAGTGCTTCAATTTTATCCACGGCCGCGATTAGCTGCGGGTCCTCATCGTGTTCAAGAAGCCCCGATTCCAGCTTTGCCTCATCATCTTCACCGATGGCTACGGCAACATCGGGTGCAAGTCCGCCTTTTTCGGCCAAATCAACTCGTTTCGGTGTCAAATAGCTGTTAGTTGAAAGGTGAACTGCACTGCCGTCGATCAGTAAGATGTTAATCTGTGAACGCGCCTTGCCGGTTGTGTGAGCTCCAACTGTCGTTGCCCAGTCATATTCCGATAGTGCCGCTGCAAAAAATTCGGCCGCACTATAGCTGTTTTCGTTCATAAGCACCGTCATCGGAATTTTAACGCATTCAGGGTCAGAGGTTTTAACGGTTTCGTTGCCGGCCTTGTCAGCCGAAACAAAAACATCACCCTCCGGCAACAGATGGTCGAGTGCCTTCAAAAGCTCGCTTAAAAGTCCGCCCGGATTATTGCGCACATCAAAAACAATTCCCTTTGCACCTTCCGAGTTAAGCTTATCCACAGCGGCTATTATTTCCTCACCCGAGTCGGTTTCAAAATTCTTGATTTTGATATAACCGATTCCGTCGTCAAGCATTTCGTATTCGACCGGCTTGGTATATATAAGCTCAGTGGAAACCGTAACAACTCTCTCTGTTCCATCCTGCGCACGGAGTTTTAGTTCAAAGGGTTCATCCTGCTTGCTCGAAATCAATTCTTTGACCTCAGCGGAAGTCCTTCCGGTTAGGTCTTGCCCGTCGAACTCACACACAAGGTCGCCGATATTGACTCCCGCCAAATTTGCCGGTGAATCCTCCAAAACCGTAACGACTTTGTAAAGGTTGTTGTCTTTGTCCAGCTCTATAGTAATGCCAATTCCTGAATAGCTGTTTTGCTGATATTTTTGATACTCAACATACTGCGCCGCGGTCATATAATAGCTCCACCGGTCATCTATCGTGTCAATCATAGCGCTAAAGGCCGCATTTGACACTTTTTCCATATCTGCGTCGCCGACAAAGTCATTTTCTATTGCATTGTAAATCGCTGCATATTTGCTGGCAGAATTGAAGCTGTCAAGACCCCCGTATTGAAACACAAAAACAGCAGCAACGCCTAAAACAGTAAGCGTTACGCTTGCAATACAAGTTATGATAAGAGTTGCCGTACTAAAACGCTTTTTCATAAACTCCTCCAAAATTCATATGCAGACCTATACGCAATCGCGTAGCTCCGCGCGGAATAGTATATCTTGGCCCCAAAGAAGCGGGATTATGATATATTCTATGAAATGTGCTCGGCTTAGCCGACCTGTACGCTACATAAAGTCGTTTAGGCAAATTTGATTTTCACAAAAGCTGAAATGAGCCGGGCAGTTCATAAAACTGCCCGGCATTGCTTTTTTGAAGCAGTCCGTCAGAACTGACCCATAGGATCAACAAGTGTTCCGCCGATTTTAATTTCGAAGTGACAGTGGGCACCTGTTGACCAACCGGTTGACCCGACATAGCCAATGGTCTGACCCTTTGTAACCGTCGAACCCGCTGATACAGCCATAGAGCTCATGTGCGCGTAAAGCGTTGTTGTTCCGCCGCCATGACTGATTACGACATAGTTACCGTAGGAGCTGCTGTAAACCGCGGTAACAACTGTTCCGGAATCTGCCGCAACAATCGTTGAACCTGCCGCGGCGGGAATGTCAACACCGGAGTGGAAACGCTTATCACCGAAAATTGGATGTATTCTGTACCCGAAGCCCGAACCGATAGTTGTACAGCTTGGAACTGGCCAAGTAAACTGACCTGTGCCCTTTACGACGGTTCCTCCCTGAGCTGCCTGCTCTTTTTGTTGCTTTTCAAGGGCTGCAACCGCTGCGTCAATCTGGCTGCGAATTGCTGCTTCCTGGCTGTCATTTGCAGCATATTCGGTCTTGTATTTTTCAATGTCTTTCTCAAGGCTTGCTATTACAGCTTCAGCTTCGATGATTTGCTTTTCAAGCTCAGCTTTTTTCTCCTCGAGCTCAACCTTTTTGCCTTCCTGCTCGGCTAATGTTGCTTCATACTCTGCTTTTACTACTTCTACATTCTCTCTTGCAGCTATGTAAGCATCCTCAAGATTTTTATCATACTTCATGACAGTAGAAATAAAATCCATCCTTGCAAGCAGATCTGAGAAACTATTAGATTCAAACAATATCGAAAAATATGTAAGGCTTCCGCTTTCCTCCATCACTCTCATTCGAACGCGGAGAGCTTCCTTCTGCTCGGCCTCAGCCTCTTTGGCTTTCACTAGCTCCTTGGCCTTTTCCTCAATCAAGCTGTTATAAAGGTCAATCTGCTCGTTTATCAGCTCAATTTCCTGTCTTGCAAGCTCATTTTGCTCATCGAGAGCTTCCTTTTGGTCGATAGCCGAGTTTTGTTGGCTTTGAAGGTCGGATATCTGTGACGACAACGCATTTTTCTGCTGTTGAATAGCCTTCTGCTGACTCTTCAATGCGTCGATTTGTGATTGAGTAACCGCCATCGCGCTGCCGATAACGCTGAACAGCAATGTAGCTATGAAAATAAAGGCCAACACAATACAAGTTATTGAAACAAGCTTCTTTTTGTTTTTCTGCATATGTACCTCCCGCACTCATTACGCGCTTAAGTAAAACCTTTATTCAAAAGGACGGCTATATTTCACCGTACATTGATTTCTAAGATTAACTCACCGGTATTTGATGCGTTAAAATCAGACTTTCAGATAGTTGCGTATGGCAATTGTTCCGCCGAAGGCTCCGACAACAACGCCAACACCCAGAAACACAAGTCCAACCGGCAGTGCCATTGTCGAGAACGCAAGAACGCTCACATATGTCCCCGCTATACTGGTCATAATCTTATCGCAAATAAGTGTATATATTCCCCACTCAATCAACAAAGCTATCCCGGAACCGATGATGCCCAACGTTAAACCTTCAATTACGAAAGGGGTACGGATAAAGCTGTTTGTTGCGCCGACCATCTTCATTATTGCTATTTCTTCTCTTCGTCCAAAGGTTGTAAGCTTGATTGTGTTTGTCATTATGAACACAGACACAACGAAAAGTATGACTATTAGCACCAGTGACACAGCGCTAACGATATTTCTTGCCGTAACAAAGCCTTGCGAAATCTCGAGCTGCGCGCTGACATCCGCAATTCCCTCAACTGCTCTAAGCTGAGTTTCCGTGTCCGCCATAAGGCTGATATCGTCGAGATAAACGACATATCTGTCACGGAAAACCGAGGCTTCGATTTCGTCAAACAAAGAGCTGTTGTCATAGCCCTCTTTAAACTGGTTCATAGCTTCTTCTCTAGTGACAAATTCGATTTTGCTGACGTTTGGAATTGCCGTGATTTCGCTTTCGAGTGCTTTCGCCTGTGTTTCGGAATAATCCTCGTTGACAAAGGCAAGCATTTCGTTTTCGCTTTCAAGCTTGTCAATAAATGCGTCGATATTGACGGCAATGAGTGAGAAGCTCCCCATTATAACAAGGCAGGCAATAATTATTGTAACCGATGCAAAGGACATGAAGCCGTGAGTGGTAATACTTCGAAATCCTTCTTTGAAAAGATAACCGAGCTTATTCATGAATCCCATAACAGTAATACCCATCCATTCCGTCGCTGATAACCGAACCTTTGTCTAATGCAACAACACGCTTGGAAAAAGAGTTAACCAGCTCCTTCTCATGTGTTACGACAAGGACCGTGGTTCCCAGTTCGTTTATTTTTTCAAGCAGGAGCATAAGCTCAAGGCTTTTAACAGGATCAAGGTTTCCTGTTGGCTCGTCCGCAATAATAAGGCTCGGGCTGTTTACAAGAGCGCGGGCTATAGCGACACGTTGCTGCTCTCCGCCGGAAAGCTCCTGTGGAAGACGCTTTTCTCTGCCCTCCAAGCCGACCAATTCGAGTACATAAGGGACACGCTCGGCAATTTCTTTGTTGCTTGCGCCGACAACACGCATGGCGAAAGCGACATTTTCATAAACGCTTTTATCGTCGATAAGTCTAAAATCCTGAAAGATTACGCCCAAGGTTCTGCGGAGCATGGGCAGCTTGCGCGGCTTAATCTTGCGCATATTGAAATTGTTAACGAATATATCTCCGTCTGTAGGTAAAACCTCTCCTGTGAGAAGCTTGATAATTGTCGTTTTGCCAGAGCCTGACGGTCCAACTAAAAAGACAAACTCTCCTTCGTTGATTTCAAGGTCAATTCCATTCGTAGCGACAGTTCCGCTATTTTCATAGACCATTGAAACACCATTCATAAGAACCATATATATTTAACCTCCGATGCGCTGGGGCGCACAAATTGCGAGAAAAATGCCCTCGCGTTTCGCGATAAGCGAAACAACGGCCCAAAGCTAACCCTTTATATTTTGCGAATTAAGGTACTTTTTGACCATGAGCGCAACCTTAAATACGATTGCATGGTCAAATTCGCGCAAATCCAAACCGGTAAGCTTTTTTATCTTTTCCAAACGATATACAAGCGTATTTCTGTGAACGAAAAGCTTTCTGGAAGTCTCGGACACGTTAAGGTTGTTCTCGAAGAACTTGTTGATTGTATACAGAGTTTCCTGATCGAGGGATTCAATTGGGTTTTTCTTAAAGACCTCGCCGAGGAACATTTCACACAGCGTCGTCGGGAGCTGATAGATTATGCGGCCTATACCGAGGCTCTCGTAATGTATAACACTCTTGTCGGTTTCAAAGACCTTGCCGACCTCAATAGCAACCTGAGCCTCCTTGTAGCGATCGGCAAGCTCACGGAGGTGCTTTGACACCGTGCCGATGCCTATAACAGTTTTCACAAGAAGCTCGGAGTTGATAGCGCTGCCGATTTTTTCTGCCACTTGGCAAAGTTCTCTTCCTTCAACGCCCGGGTCGATTTCCTTGATAAGTACGATATCGGTTTCGCTCATGCTGAGAACAAAATCCTTTTGTCTATCAGGAAACAGCCCCTGTACCAGTTCCAAAGTCGCAATATCGGACTTTTCCATCTGGCGGATAAGGAGAACAGCACGCGGAACATCTGTTACAAAGTTGAGTTCCTTTGCACGGACATATACGTCACCCGGAAGAATATTATCGGAAATGATGTTCTTGACAAAAGTTACCTTATTGTATTTCTCATCATAATTTGCCTTTGCTTCGTTAAAGGCAACAGCAGCCATAATGCAGATACTTCTGGCAAGGGAGTCTCTGCCTTCGACAAAAACCGCATAATCAAAGCGAGAATTCGGACTTCCCAAAATCTTGTAAGTCCTTGTGCCGGAGGTAAAGAACTGATCGGAAAGCTCGCCACCTGAAATACCCTGCAAATTTTCAAGTTTAGTTCCGATAAGGGAAAGCTCGCTGCAGGCCACAACAAAGCCCTCAGAGTCTATAACTCCAAGACATCTGTCTGTGGCTTCTTTCATTTGAACAATAACACTCTGAAAAATCCTACTTGACATGGTTGCTCCTCCTAATAAAAAAAGCAATGAAAACTAACCGTCTAATCATAATAACTTATTTTATTGCTTTTTTCAATATATTTTTGAGGATAATTTGTAAATATTTTTAATAACTCGTTATGTTATTCTCCGTTTTCATCATTTACTACCATTATTTATAGTTTAATTTTCATAATTCTGTTAAATAATCAGCAAATATCATTAAATAATTCTCGGTGTCAATTATTAAGCAACAAGCACATATTGCAAAGATGCTTTTTGGTTTTTTAGTTGATGATGGTTTTTTCCGTATCCTTATCAAACAGGTGTACAGCACTGGTATCAAAGGCAATATTTGCTTTGCCGCTCGATGGCATACGGATTTTCGAGTCGACAACGCAGGCAAATTCGATTTCAGACACTTTGATGAACACGTTGCTCTCCGCGCCAAGTAGCTCGAGAAAATCAACATCCGCCTCCACGACCTGCTCAGGATGCTGCGCTATATAATCAGGATCGCAATGGATGTCGTTAGGGCGAATTCCAAAAATCACATCTTTGCCGGCATACTCGAGCACTTCGGGTGCTCTACCCTTCCAAGCGGGAAGTGCAATGCGCATTTTGCTATCAGTCCTGCCAAATTCCAAATATGTAGAAGTGCCGTCATCAACGACTTTGGCTTCTGCAATATTCATCTGGGGCGTCCCCATGAAGGTCGCTACAAACAGGTTGCAGGGCTTGTCAAAGAGTTCCTGCGGCGGGGCAATTTGCTGAACATACCCGTCCTTCATAACAACAATTCGAGTGCCCATGGTCATTGCCTCGGTCTGGTCATGCGTGACGTAAACAAAAGTGGTTTCAAGCTGCTTATGTATTTTTGACAGCTCAGCGCGCATTGTGGTACGCAGCTTTGCATCAAGGTTTGATAGAGGCTCGTCCAGTAAAAAGACCTTTGGATTCCGAACGATGGCGCGACCTAACGCAACACGCTGGCGCTGACCGCCGGATAGCGCAGCAGGCTTTCTTTTTAGCAAAGTTTCGATTTCAAGTATTTTTGCAGCTTCCTCAACCCGCCTCTTAATCTCGGCACGTGGAGTTTTGCGGATTTTAAGGCCGAACGACATGTTTTCAAATACGGTCATATGGGGATATAGAGCGTAGTTCTGAAACACCATCGCGATGTCTCTGTCTTTCGGCGGTACATCGTTAACTTGCTTCTCGTCGATATAAAGGCTCCCCTCGGTGATATCTTCCAATCCGGCTATCATACGAAGAGTGGTAGACTTTCCGCAGCCCGAAGGCCCGACAAGGATAACGAATTCTTTATCCTCAATTTCCATGTTAAAATCGGTTACAGCTATAACATTGCCGGGGTATGTCTTCCCGATTCCCTTCAAAGTTACACTAGACATAATTGCCCTCCATAATTTGCACGCGTATTTCCCTTGTGTATACACATGCTTATATATAATATCACTAAGCGCAAAGCTTGTATATTCGCTTATTTGACAAAGCTTTCCCTCTACTGTTGTAATTATTTATCACGAATTGTTTCTAAATCGTAACATTTTTGTTAACAATGAGATTTACGTCGCTTTCGGTCAGTTCCATGAGCTCACCGGGTTGAAGCGATGTATTCAAAGACAACTCGCCAATTGAGATTCGCTTTAACAACTTCACGTGCTTTCCTCTTGAGGCAAGCATTCTCTTCACCTGATGGTATTTTCCCTCAAAAATAGTGACAAAGCCATGCCTATTGTCGTTTTCGTCTATCTCAAGAAACGCAGGAAGACATTCCGTTCCATCCTTCAGCACCAACCCCGTTTTAAAGGCATCGACATCTTCAGGTTCCAGAATTTCTCCCGTTGTGAATTCGTACATCTTTTTAATATGCCGTTTCGGTGAGGTTACAGCATGGCAAAAATCCCCGTCATTTGTGAGAATAAGAAGGCCCGTAGTGTCCTTATCCAGCCTGCCCACGGGAAAAAGCTTCAGGCGCTTATGCTCTTCAGAGAGCAGGTCAAGAACGGTTCTCTGTGTCTTGTCCTCCGTCGCGGTCACAACTCCCTCCGGTTTATTGAGCATGAAATATCGTAGGCTCCCGCCACCGATAACTTTTCCATCAAGCCGAATTTCGGCATTTTCCGTATCGATTTTACAGTCGAAGCTTTTCACGACACTTCCGTCTACCCAAACTCTACCGGAAGCGATAAGCCGTCTCGCTTCGCTTCTGGTTGCGTTGCCGCTGTCACTTATGATTTTGTCCAGTCGAAGCAAACTCATAGTACCTCCGGTGATATTCGTATTTGGCAGTATTGGATTGTTACCTAAAAAGCAGAAACAACCTACGCGATATTATAGCATATCTTGGCCCAAAAATGAATACTCTCTATTAAGTCATTAGGAATTTTTACTTCCCTCAACCACCGATAAAGATTTTAAATACACATAAAAGAGCATTTTAATAAGCGTAAAACTCCCATAAGGCCAAGTCGGTTAACCTACCAAAGCGTCGTCGGTTAAGCGCTTAGTTTTTTTGCGGGAGATAATAAGTAATCTGTATCTACGTAAGGGAGGTCAATTATGTTTGTATTAACACTCAAATGGAATAAAAAAATTGCTTTGCTGGTGGTTATAGCAGTTGCCGTTGTGCTTTGCGCAATCATCTTCTCCATCGGAAGCGGAGACGGCAGCGCCAAGCCTGCTGCTGCTTCTAAGGTTAAGACGAATGAAGACCGTGTAATGTTTCTTCAAGCTCTGGGTTGGGAGGTCGATGAAGCACCGATAAGCGAAAAAACTGTCGTCATCCCAAAAGAATTCTCCAAAATCTATGAAACATACAATCAACTGCAGCTCGATCAGGGCTATGATTTGTCAGAATACAGCGGACTTGAAGCGACTATCTATACATACACCGTTACAAATTACTCCGGATACACAGGAAATGTCGTCGCCGATTTGTATGTAATGAACTATGAGGTAATCGGCGGAGATATACACTCTCTGGCTATCGATGGTTTCATGCACGGACTTAGCAGACGATAGGTCCGTAAGCTGCGGTAATATATCAAAGCCCCCCGCAAGCAATTGCTTGCGGGGGGCTTTGATATATTGTGAATTACTTCTGCTCAACAGCGATAACAACGCCCGAACCAACGGTGCGGCCGCCTTCACGGATAGCGAAGCGGAGTCCTTCTTCAATAGCGATAGGCATGATGAGCTCAACCTTCATGTCGATGTTGTCTCCGGGCATGCACATTTCAACGCCTTCGGGAAGGCTGATAACGCCTGTTACGTCTGTTGTACGGAAATAGAACTGGGGACGATAGTTGTTAAAGAACGGAGTATGGCGTCCGCCTTCTTCTTTGCTCAGAACATAAACTTGTCCAGTGAACTTGGTGTGGGGCTTGATGGAGTTGGGAGCGGCAAGAACCTGTCCACGCTCAACTTCGCCCTTGGTGATACCACGAAGCAGAGTACCGACGTTGTCGCCTGCTTCAGCAAACTCGAGGAGCTTGTGGAACATTTCTGTTCCGGTAACTGTGGTTTCCTTGGTGTCCTTCAGTCCAACGATCTGAACCTTATCGCCAACCTTAACGCGGCCACGCTCAACACGACCTGTGGTAACAGTACCACGACCTGTGATTGTGAAAACGTCTTCGACAGGCATGAGGAAGGGCATGTCGCTCTTACGCTCAGGAGTGGGGATATAGGAGTCAACTGCATCCATGAGTTCCTTGATGCAAGCGAAATCAGGATCGTTAAGGTCCTTGGACTCGCAGGAAAGAGCGTTAAGAGCAGAACCCTTGATGATGGGGATATCGTCTCCGGGGAACTTCTCTTTTGTGAGAAGCTCACGAACTTCCATTTCAACCAGCTCAATGAGCTCGGGATCGTCAACCTGATCGCACTTGTTCAGGAAAACAACGATTGCGGGCACGCCAACCTGACGAGCAAGAATGATGTGCTCGCGGGTCTGAGCCATAGGTCCGTCGGAAGCTGCGATAACAAGGATAGCGCCGTCCATCTGAGCTGCGCCAGTGATCATGTTCTTGATATAGTCAGCGTGACCCGGGCAGTCAACGTGTGCATAGTGACGTGCATCGGTCTGATACTCAACGTGAGCGGTGTTGATGGTGATACCGCGCTCGCGCTCTTCGGGAGCCTTATCGATGCTTGCGTAATCGGTATAATCTGCTTTGCCCTGGAGAGCGAGATACTTTGTGATAGCGGCGGTAAGAGTGGTCTTGCCGTGGTCAACGTGACCGATGGTGCCGATATTTACGTGGGGCTTGGATCTATCGAATTGCTGCTTAGCCATTTGGAACATCCTCCTTAAAATATGTTGACATTAAAATAATTTCATTAAAATAACTTGCGATAGGGAATTTCGTAACAATATTACAGTATTCCGGAACTTATTGCAACAGGAATTTTTATTGTCCGAACTTAAGCGTTTCGTTTGCCGACTATTTCTTCCTGCAGCGACTTCGGAAGCTCAATATAATGGCTGGGCTCCATTGAATAGTTTGCCCTGCCCTGAGTTTTCGAGCGAAGGTCAGTTGCATAGCCGAACATTGTGGAAAGCGGAACATTTGCGTCGACTTGAGCTGCGCCGTTTCTGTTTTCCATTCCAAGAATCTGTCCGCGGCGAGCGTTGACATCGCCCATCACATCTCCCATATAATCCTCGGGAGTCGTAACGGAGACCTTCATTATCGGCTCAAGCAAAACAGGGTCTGCCTTACGGCAAGCCTCTTTGAATGCCATAGAACCGGCAATTTTAAACGCCATTTCTGAGGAGTCAACCTCGTGATATGAGCCGTAGATAAGAGAAACCTTAACATCGACAACGGGATAGCCTGCAAGAACACCCGCAAGCAATGCGCCCTGAATACCTTGGTTGACTGAAGGAATGTATTCCTTCGGTATTACGCCGCCGGTAATCTTGTCGATAAATTCGTAGCCTTTTCCTGACTCATTGGGTTCAACGATGATTTTAACGTGACCGTACTGACCCTTACCGCCGGACTGACGAGCATATTTTGTATCCTGCTCAACAGTTTTGCGGATGGTTTCTTTGTAGGCGACCTGAGGCTTACCTACATTTGCCTCAACCTTGAATTCGCGCAGAAGTCTGTCGACGATAATCTCAAGGTGAAGCTCACCCATTCCGGCAATGATTGTCTGGCCTGTTTCCTCATCGGTGTAGCTCTTGAATGTGGGGTCTTCCTCCGCGAGCTTAGCAAGCGCAAGGCCCATCTTTTCCTGACCAGCTTTGGTCTTCGGCTCGATTGCAACCCTGATAACGGGTTCGGGGAATTCCATTGATTCAAGAATGATAGGTGCCTTCTCATCGCAGAGAGTATCACCTGTGGTGGTGTTTTTAAGTCCGACAGCGGCCGCTATATCTCCCGAGTAAACCATATCCAGGTCTTCACGGTGGTTGGCGTGCATCTGAAGGATACGACCGACGCGCTCTCTGTTGCCCTTTGTGCTGTTTAGCACGGAGGAGCCTGTTGAAAGCGTGCCCGAATAGACCCTAAAGAAAGACAGACGTCCCACATAGGGGTCAGTCATAATCTTAAACGCCAAGGCTGAAAACGGAGCGTTATCATCGGCGGGTCTTGAGTCTTCACCATCGGAATCAGGATTAATTCCTTTGATTGCTGCGATGTCCGTGGGAGCAGGCATATAATCGACAATAGCGTCGAGTAATTTCTGCACGCCTTTGTTTTTGTAAGAAGTTCCGCAAACTACCGGAACAAACTCATTCTGCAAGGTGCCAAGGCGAATTGCTTTACGCAGCAAAGCCGTGGGAATGGGCTTGTCGTCAAGTGCAAGCTCCATGACCTCGTCATCCAAATTGGATATCGCGTCAATCAGCAGGGTACGGTACTCCTCGGCAAGCTCCAGCATGTCTTCCGGAATTTCTTCCACTCTCATGTCCTTGCCCATATCGTCGTAGTAGATGTCGGCCTTCATGTCAATCAGGTCGATAATACCGCGAAAATCGCTCTCGCTGCCGATAGGAAGCTGAATTGCAACTGCGTTGCACTTGAGCCTGTCATGAATCATATCGAGCACATGGTAGAAATCCGCTCCATTGATATCCATCTTGTTGACATATATCATTCTGGGAACTTTGTAATGGTCAGCCTGTCTCCAAACGGTTTCGGACTGAGGCTCTACGCCGCCTTTAGCGCACATAACTGTAACGCTGCCGTCCAAAACGCGAAGAGAACGCTCAACCTCAACGGTGAAGTCAACGTGACCCGGTGTGTCAATGATGTTTATGCGATGGTCCTTCCAAAAGCAGGTAGTCGCAGCGGAAGTAATTGTAATTCCGCGTTCTTGTTCCTGCTCCATCCAGTCCATTGTCGCAGTACCTTCATGAACCTCACCGATTTTGTAGTTAACTCCGGTGTAGTACAGAATACGTTCAGTTGTTGTTGTTTTTCCGGCATCGATGTGCGCCATAATACCGATATTTCTGGTTTTTTCAAGGGATACTTTTCTAGGCATATAATATAACTCCTGTTACCAGCGGTAATGAGCAAATGCCTTGTTTGACTCTGCCATTTTGTGAGTGTCTTCACGCTTCTTCACCGAACCGCCGGTATTATTCAGCGCATCCAGTATTTCACCGGCAAGACGCTCTTTCATTGTTTTTTCATTACGTTTACGTGCAAAATTAGTCAACCAACGCAGGCCGAGAGTCTGACGTCTTTCGGGTCTGACTTCAAGCGGAACCTGATAGGTTGCGCCGCCGACGCGGCGTGCCTTAACTTCAAGAGAAGGCATGATGTTATTGAGCGCTTCTGTGAACGCTTCGAGTGGGTTCTTGCCGGTCTTTTCCTTGATGATGTCAAATGCATCATAGACGACCTTTTGAGCAACACCCTTCTTGCCATCCAGCATAATACTGTTGGTGAGCTTTGCTACCAACACTGAATTATACATTGGATCGGGAAGAATTTCTCTTTTGGGTACGTTACCTCTTCTGGGCACTATACTTCCCTCCTTCATACAAAAAATGAATCTCATAGGTACTCGTAAAGGTTTTCACCTTTGCGCAAATGCCTGCCAAAAGCAACATACTATATGTATGTTAAACTCCGGACAAGGCATAAGCCTTGCGCTGAGCGCGATTTTACTTCTTTTTAGCTTTCTTTGCGCCGTACTTACTACGGGCCTGCTTGCGGTTTGCAACACCTTGGGTATCAAGTGTGCCGCGGATGATGTGGTAACGAACACCAGGGAGATCCTTTACACGTCCGCCGCGAATCATAACTACGGAGTGCTCCTGAAGGTTATGACCGATTCCGGGGATATAAGCGATAACTTCATAGCCGTTTGTCAGACGAACACGCGCGATTTTACGCAGAGCGGAGTTAGGCTTCTTAGGTGTAGCTGTACGAACTGCGGTGCAAACGCCTCTTTTCTGAGGTGCTGACAAATCGGTCTGCTTGTTCTTGATGGTGTTGAGGCCGTGCTGCATAGCAGGAGAAGTTGATTTATAGGTGGGTACCTCTCTGCCCTTTCTTACCAGCTGGTTAAACGTAGGCATATTTTTCCTCCTTTCTTCAGTAATAGAGTACATATTATTTTTAACGGATTATCGAAAGATATTCCGATAAAAAGCAAAGTTTTGCGCCTGAAAGACTATTGACATTACGGGAATACTGGGTTGAAAGAGCTTTATCTAGTCGAAATCGGCTATTTAAAAACGAAAAGCGCAATCATGTCCATGCAAATAAGCATTTTAGCATATTGCACAAGTCTAGTCAAGATTTTTCTGCAATTTAATTTACGGCAGCTCACCAAAATTCAAGACAACTGTCTTTAGAGATAAATATACCGGAGCCGGGTTGGGCATTCGGCTCCGGTATGTTGGTGTTGCTTTTCTAGAGAGCGTTGGTACGTCCGACCAATGCGCTCAAATCAACGTAATCATCAGACGATCTCTCGATTGTTTCGTCTGTTTGAGTGTGGAACTCACGATAGAGGTCAAGTCCGCTTCCCGCGGGGATAAGCTTTCCGATAATGACGTTTTCTTTCAGTCCGATAAGGTGGTCGACCTTGCCCTTTATTGCGGCATCGGTGAGAACCTTGGTGGTTTCCTGGAAGGATGCGGCAGACAGGAAGCTCTCTGTTGCAAGGGAAGCCTTAGTGATACCAAGCAAGGTCTGAGTGCAGGTAGCGGTCTTAAGATCGGTTTCGCCCGCGGCAATTCTCTTTTCGACCTCAATGTTAGCATCGTTAATTTCATTCCAGTCGACAGTAGCGCCGGAAAGTAAATCGGTATCTCCGGATTCCTCGACGCGAACCTTACGCATCATCTGACGGACAATAACTTCGATGTGCTTGTCGTTGATGTCAACGCCCTGCTGACGGTAAACCTTCTGGACCTCCTGAATGATATAGCTCTGGCACTCGGAAATTCCGATAATGCGAAGTACATCGTGCGGATTGTAAGCGCCACTTGTCAAAGGCTGGCCCTTTTCAACGATGTCGCCGGCCGCAACAAGCAGTCCTGCTGAGTAGGGAACCTGGAATTCCATAGTTTCCCCTGTTTCGGCATTCATAACCGCAACGGCACACATAGCGTTTTTCTTTGTTTCCTCGATGGAAACCTTGCCCGAAATCTCGGCAAGCACAGCCATCTTTTTGGGCTTTCTTGCTTCGAAAAGCTCCTCAACACGGGGTAGACCCTGCGTGATATCGTCACCCGCGATACCTCCGGTGTGGAAGGTACGCATGGTGAGCTGTGTGCCGGGTTCGCCGATGGACTGCGCCGCGATTACGCCGACTGCTTCGCCCGCATTGACGGGTGACCCAGCCGCGAGGTTAACACCGTAGCATTTCGCGCACACACCGCTCTTGGCGTCGCACATCATAACGGAGCGAACCATAACCTCTTTAATTCCGGCTGCTTCCAGAATCTCGGCATCGCTCTTCATCAACATATAATTCGTGGTAAAGATTGTTCTGCCAGTATTGGGGTCGACAATGTCATTAAGTGGGAAGCGTCCATGGATGCTCTCGCCGAAGCTCTGAACGACCTGACCCTTGTCATAAACGGTTGTTGCCTTAATGCCGTTATGAGTGCCGCAGTCAGGCTCGCGGATGATAACATCCTGAGAGACATCGACAAGTCGACGGGTAAGGTATCCGGAGTCAGCGGTACGAAGTGCCGTATCGGCAAGACCCTTACGCGCACCTCTTGAGGAAATGAAGTATTCCAAAACGGAAAGTCCTTCACGGAAGTTTGCTTTAATTGGAATTTCGATGGTTTTACCGGCGGTGTTTGCCATAAGTCCACGCATACCGGCAAGCTGACGGATTTGGTTCATGCTTCCGCGGGCACCTGAGTTCGCCATCATGTAGATGGGGTTGAACTCGTCGAGGTTGTTCTGCAAAGCCTTGGTAACATCCTTTGTTGTCTGTTCCCACTCAGCAACAACAAGGCGGTAACGCTCGTCGTCGGTAATAAGTCCTCGCTTATACTGCTTTTCAATCTGAACGACCTTTTGCTCAGTTGCCTTTATAAGTGTTTTCTTCTCTTTAGGAACTGTCATATCGGCGATGGAAATCGTGATTGCGCCCAAGGTCGAATACTTATAGCCCAAGGACTTGATGTTATCAAGCACCTCGGCGGAAATTGTGAAGCCGTGCTTTGTAATACATTTGTTGATAATAACGCCCAGTTGCTTTTTGCCGGTCTGGAAATTGATTTCGTAGTCGAACATGGTTTCGGGATTTGTTCTGTCAACGAAGCCGAGATCCTGCGGCAGCGGTTCGTTATAAAGGATGCGTCCCACTGTGGTCTGAACGAGCTTTTGGCGAATTTCGCCGCTGACGGTTTTTGTAACGCGGACTCTGATTGGAGAGTGCATTCCGATTGAACCATCCTCATAGGCCATAATAGCTTCATTCGGGCTTGAGAAAGCGCGAACGCCTTCAAACGCCGCTATCTTAAGTGTGGTTTCGCCAGCTCTGACTCTCTTAACAATGCTTTCGTTTGCGTCAATGAGCTCCTGAGCCGGAACAACGCTGTCCTTCTCAAAACCGGTGTCGCCGGAGTCAGTAACGCGGAGCATTTCGCTCTCGTACTCACCCATTCTGATGAAGGTGAGATAGTAAGCGCCCAAAATCATGTCCTGAGTCGGAACTGTAACTGGGTTTCCGTCCTGCGGACGCAGGAGGTTATTAGCCGAGAGCATAAGGATACGCGCTTCAGCCTGTGCCTCTGCGGAAAGCGGAACGTGAATAGCCATCTGGTCGCCGTCGAAGTCCGCGTTGTAAGCGGTACATACCAGCGGATGGAGCTTTAGCGCGCGGCCTTCAACGAGAATCGGCTCGAACGCTTGAATTCCCAAACGGTGAAGCGTAGGTGCGCGGTTGAGCAGGACGGGGTGTTCCTTGATGACAACGTCGAGTGCGTCCCAGACTTCTGTCTGCTGCTTGTCGACCATCTTCTTCGCGGACTTGATATTGTTGGCAAAGCCGTCCTCAACAAGCTTTTTCATAACAAAGGGACGGAACAGCTCGATTGCCATTTCCTTCGGCACACCGCACTGATAAAGCTTCAGCTCGGGGCCGACGACGATAACGGAACGTCCTGAATAGTCGACACGCTTACCCAGAAGGTTCTGGCGGAAGCGACCCTGCTTGCCCTTTAGCATGTCGGAAAGCGATTTAAGTGCACGGCTGTTTGCGCCTGTAACAGCTCTGCCGCGGCGGCCGTTGTCTATAAGTGCGTCAACGGCTTCCTGAAGCATACGCTTTTCGTTACGGACAATGATGTCCGGCGCGTTAAGCTGAATCAGTCTTTTCAGACGGTTGTTGCGGTTAATAACGCGGCGGTAAAGGTCATTGAGGTCACTTGTCGCAAAGCGTCCGCCGTCGAGCTGAACCATAGGACGAAGCTCGGGAGGAATAACCGGCAGAATGTCGATAACCATCCACTGAGGGTCATTGCCCGAATGAAGGAAGGCTTCGACGACCTCGAGCCTTTTAACTATCTTTGCTTTCTTCTGACCGGTTGCGTCCTTAAGCTCCGTACGAAGCTCTTCGGAAAGCTTTTCGCAGTTGATATCGGCCAGAAGCTTTTTGATGGCTTCCGCTCCCATACCGGCATCAAAATCGTTCTCATATTTTTCGCGCATATCGCGGTATTCTTTTTCGGTGAGGATCTGGTTTTTCTGCAAAGGTGTCATTCCGGGGTCTGTCACTATATAGGAAGCAAAATACAATACTTTTTCAAGAATACGCGGTGTGAGGTCCAATAGCAGGCCCATTCTGGACGGGATGCCCTTGAAATACCAGATGTGGGAAACCGGTGTTGCAAGCTCAATATGACCCATACGCTCGCGGCGAACCTTGGATTTTGTAACCTCAACTCCGCAGCGGTCGCAGATTTTGCCTTTATAACGGATTTTTTTGTACTTTCCGCAATGGCATTCCCAGTCTTTTGTCGGTCCAAATATTTTTTCGCAGAAAAGTCCGTCACGTTCGGGCTTGAGGGTACGGTAGTTGATGGTTTCAGGTTTTTTAACTTCTCCGAAAGACCAGCTTTTGATCATTTCGGGGGAAGCGATGCCAATTTGAATGGCGTCAAAGGTTGCATAGCTCATATCTCTACCTCCTCACTTTCTACGATATCGTCGCCCAGGTCCAAATCTTCCTCGGCTTTTTCTATAGTAAAGCCTGAGGCCTCAATTTCACTTTCGTCCGGCGGCAGTAAATCGTCGCGGAAGTCCGGTGTGAAGTCATCGTCTTCGTCTTCATCTCGAAGTTCAATCTCTTCGCCGAACTTATCGAGAACTCTGACGTCAAGGCACAGCGACTGCAGCTCTTTTACAAGAACCTTAAACGACTCAGGAACACCCGGCTGTGGAATGTTGTGTCCCTTAACGATGCTTTCATAGGTTCTTACACGTCCCGTAACATCGTCGGACTTAACGGTAAGGATTTCTTGCAGCGTATAAGCAGCGCCGTAAGCCTCGAGCGCCCAAACTTCCATTTCGCCGAAGCGCTGGCCGCCGAACTGAGCTTTTCCGCCCAAAGGTTGCTGTGTAACAAGGCTGTAGGGGCCTGTGCTTCTTGCGTGGATTTTATCATCAACCAGATGGTGGAGCTTTAAGAAGTAGACATAGCCGACAGTAACGGGGTTATCGAAGGCTCTGCCGGTACGTCCGTCGTAAAGCACGCTCTTTCCGTCATCACGCAAGCCCGCAAGCTTAAGCGTATCACGGATTTCCTCTTCGTTTGCGCCGTTAAAGATTGGCGTTGCAACCTTCCAACCCAGAGCGTGAGCAGCATAGCCCAGATGGACTTCCAGAACCTGTCCGATATTCATTCGGGAAGGAACACCCAGAGGGTTCAAAACTATGTCAAGCGGGGTGCCGTCCGGCAGATAGGGCATATCTTCTTTCGGAAGAATACGGGATACAACGCCCTTGTTTCCGTGACGTCCGGCCATCTTGTCGCCGACGGAGATTTTACGCTTCTGTGCGATATAAACACGCACGACCTCGTTAACACCTGGGGATAGCTCATCCCCTGCTTCACGGGTAAAGCGCTTAACATCGACGATTATTCCGGATTCGCCGTGAGGAACCTTCAGTGAGGTGTCGCGAACCTCTCTCGCCTTTTCGCCGAAGATTGCGCGAAGCAGTCTTTCCTCTGCGGTAAGGTCGGTTTCGCCCTTTGGCGTAACCTTGCCGACAAGTATATCGCCGCTGTGGACCTCGGCTCCGATGCAGATTCTTCCGCCTTCGTCGAGATATTTGAGAGCGTCTTCTCCGACGCCGGGGATATCTCGAGTGATTTCCTCCGGTCCGAGCTTTGTGTCACGCGCATCGCACTCATATTCTTCAACGTGAAGCGAAGTAAAGGTGTCCTCCATTACAAGACGCTCGTTAAGCAGGATAGCATCTTCGTAGTTGTAGCCTTCCCATGTCATAAAGCCGACAAGTATGTTCTTGCCGAGTGAAATTTCACCGTTGCTGGTTGCAGGGCCGTCTGTGATAACGTCATCCTTTTTAACCCGTTCTCCGACTTTAACAATTGGACGTTGGTTAATGCAGGTACCCTGGTTACTTCTGGCATATTTAATAATCCTGTAGTCCTTGTTTTCGCCGCTGTCATATTTAATAGCGATATTATTGGCGGAAACCTTGGTAACAATGCCTTCACCCTCGGCTGTAAGAACGACCTTTGAGTCAACGGCACATCTATGTTCAATACCCGTTGCAACGATGGGCTGCTCCGTTGTCATAAGCGGAACTGCCTGACGCTGCATGTTCGCACCCATCAGAGCACGGTTTGCGTCATCGTTTTCGAGGAATGGAATCATGGCGGTAGCGATCGAAATCATCATGCGGGGCGAAATATCGATATAGTCGACACGGTCACGGTCAACCTCAATGATTTCGTCACGATGACGGCAGGTAATACGCTCGTTAAAGAGGCAGCCGTTCTCGTCGAGCGGCTCAGTCGCCTGCGCAACGATATATTGGTCTTCCAAATCCGCCGTTAGGTAATCGATTTGATCGGAAACAAAATGCGTTTGCTTATCCACGCGGCGATACGGTGCAATTAGGAAGCCGTATTCATTAACGCGGGCATAGCTTGAAAGATAGGAAATAAGTCCGATGTTCGGACCTTCAGGCGTTTCGATGGGGCACATACGGCCATAATGGCTGTAATGTACGTCGCGGACATCAAAGCTTGCGCGCTCACGGGACAGACCGCCGGGTCCGAGTGCGGACATACGGCGCTTATGCGTAAGCTCCGCAAGGGGGTTTGTCTGGTCCATGAACTGCGAAAGGGGTGACGAACCGAAAAACTCTTTGATGGCCGCCGTTACGGGACGGATGTTGATAAGGCTCTGCGGTGTA
The DNA here is from genome assembly GCA_018053145.1 of Oscillospiraceae bacterium. Taxonomy (GTDB): domain Bacteria; phylum Bacillota; class Clostridia; order Oscillospirales; family Oscillospiraceae; genus UBA2658. The sequence goes on from JAGPMA010000017.1 coordinate 22,224, forward strand.
ACGATGTCGAGATCCTGCAGGGTCATGCGCTCACGGATAACGCGCTCCATTCGTGAAAAACCGATACGGAACTGGTTTTGCAGAAGTTCGCCAACACAGCGGATGCGACGGTTGCCCAGATGGTCTATATCGTCCGGCTCGCCGATTCCGTAGAACAGGCCGAGAAGATAGTTGACAGAGGAATAAATATCGTCAACTATAATGTGCTTCGGGATTAGGTCGTCGAGGCTTACAAGGATAGCATCCTTCAGGTCCTCGCCCTTATATTCTTCCATAAGGCGCTTTAAAACGATGAAACGCACCTTTTCTTTGATACCGATTTCTTTGGGGTCGAAATCAACAAAGTTGGCCATATCTACCATTCCGTTTGAAAAGACTCGAATTTCTTTTCCGTCGGCTTTTATAACAGCGTCGATAACGCCCTTACGCTCCAGCTCCTCGGCTCTGTCACGAGTAATCAGCTCTCCCGCTTCTGCAATTATCTCGCCGGTCATCGGGTCGGTAATAGGCATAGCAAGATAATGTCCCGTAAGACGGGGACGAAGTGTGAGCTTCTTGTTGAATTTGTAACGGCCAACGCTTGAAATATCGTAACGCCGCTTGTCGAAAAAAAGACCTTCAAGCAAGGTTTCGGCACTGTCGACAGTTGGGGGGTCGCCGGGACGAAGCTTGCGATAGATTTCGATGAGGGACTCCTCTCTGGAAAGGCAGGCGTCCTTTTCGATAGTTGCAACAATGCGCTCATCATTGCCGAAAATCTCGCGCAGCTGGTCGTTTGTAACAGCTCCGTTGGCACCGCCCGCGCAGGAAAGCCACGTAAAAGGCTTGTCCTCACTGCGGCGCCCGATAGCTCTCAGAAGCCAGGTAACAGGGATTTTTCTGTTTTTATCGATTCGTGCATAGAACACATCGTTTAAATCGGTTTCGTATTCAAGCCATGCGCCGTGGTAAGGAATAATTGTTGTGCCGCAGATACAGGAGCCAGTTTTGTCAATTTTTCTGTCGTAGTAGATACCGGGTGAGCGAACGATTTGGGAAACGATAACACGCTCCGCACCGTTTATGATGAATGTTCCGCTTTCTGTCATGAGCGGAAAATCGCCCATAAACACTTCCTGCTCTTTGATTTCCTCGGTTTCTCTATTGCGAAGACGAACGCCGACCTTTAAGGGTGCTGCGTACGTTGCGTCACGCGCTTTGCACTCCTCTTCGGTGTACTTAGGCTTTTCATTCATGGAATAGTCCACGAAGCTCAGTTCGAGATTCCCCGAATAGTCCGTAACCGAATCCACATCAGAAAAGACCTCACGCAGTCCTTCCTCAAGAAACCACTTGTAGGATTCCTTCTGGATTTCCAAAAGATTTGGCATCTCCTGAATTTCCGTGGTTCGTGCGAAGCTTTTTCTAAGGGTCTTTCCGTACAGAACGTCCTTTGGCATTGGCCATCACTCCTTGCTTTCTATTGTCTATGCGTCTAGCTTGATACGCCCGGATAAGTTGTTAGCAATTGCAAATACGATATTGCATTTTTTTGAAATGCTGATAATATATAAGCATACGGTGAAAAATGGATAGCTGTTCCCTGTTCACACACGTAGTGTGTTATTATATCAGCATTTTTCATAATTTGTCAATAGTAACCTATTAATTTTGTGTATTATTTTTGCGGTGGGGATGAAGTTTCTCAGCCGCTATTTTTTATGCCGAACAATAATATTCTTCAGTAGGCGTTTTCCGCTTGAATCGTCCTCGCTTTTAGAATATACTCTTTAATACAGCTTTTGCTCCGAGGATTTCGCTTTCTTTCGCCATTATGCAACGGAGGCTTTTTATGGAAATTCGAACAATGCTCATTTTTGGGCTTATAATGATAACGTCTCTTCTCATCCCGTGGTATTCAGGTCTGCTAAAGAAGAACAGCTACTTATATATCTCCGTGATTGCTATTGGTCTGGCTTTTGCTCTTCGCGGCGGACAAATGAATTATCAAAGCGGCGATTACAACACCTTTCTCGTCAATTGGGTTAACTATTTCAGAACCAACGGCGGTTTTTATGGCTTTTCAGAGAGTGTCGGAAACTATAATGTGCCCTATCTTTACTTTCTCGCGCTATTTTCATATATACCCTTAAATGACCTCTACTTAATTAAGCTTCTATCAATATTCTTCGATGTTGTTTTGGCCTTCGGCATGATGAAGCTGAGCTCAGTTTTCACCCGCAGCGTTCCAAAGCAACTCGCCGCCTACCTAATAACGCTTCTGCTTCCGACTGTTATTATTAACGGTGCCATGTGGGGGCAATGTGACAGCATCTATACAGCCCTCGCTGTTCTGGCCTTGTGGCTTGCACTCACAGACAGGCCAAAGCTGTCGATGGTGTTCATGGCTCTCTCCTTCGGGTTTAAGCTTCAGGCGATATTCATTATGCCTGTGTTCCTTGTTTTGCTGTTCGCTAAAAGAATCAAGTTTCGGCACTTCTTCATCTTCCCCATTACTTATGTAATCGAGATTCTGCCTGCCGTTTTATTCGGAAGACCTTTTATGGACACGCTCATGCTGTATTTCAATCAGGCGGATTCTGTCGGTACAGGCCTAAACTACAACTCCCCCTCATTCTTTGCCATGGTTTCCGGAGAGGTTAATGTTGCTGCCCTGTCGGCCGTTGGAGTTGCCGTGGCTTTTCTGTTTGTTTTCGGTATATTGATTTGGGCGTGGTACAAACGTGAAAACTTGAATAATGAAGCCATCTTGGGCATCGTCATTCTTTTTGCGGTAGGCATCCCGTTTATCCTCCCCCATATGCATGACAGATACTTCTTTATGCTTGATGTCCTTGCTCTTTTACCGGCCGTTCTATGGTTTGGTTACGTGCCTGTGACCTTATTCGCTTCCTTTGCCTCGCTTTTATGCTATTACTCATATTTCAACAACGCATATCTTCTTCCTCTGCGTTATGGGTCCTTCGCGCTTATCGCAGTTTTGCTGATATTTTTGACCTTTACCGCTGAAAAGCTTAATTCTCGCAGGTATGACGAATTCTTATCTTAAATTTTCATTTTGATGTTGACAAAACGCTCATTTCTGCTATAATAACCCTTGCGTCCGCTTTGCGGATGTAGATTTGCGAGAGTGCTGGAACCGGTAGACAGGCACGTTTGAGGGGCGTGTGTCAACTGACGTGGGCGTTCAAGTCGCCTCTCTCGCACCAATAGCGGCACGCAGTTAATCTGTGTGCCGTTTTTGTTTTATTCGAGTTAGGAACGAGAAATAATATGACAAAAGAAAAAACTGAAATAGACGGAATACCCGCAGTTTTGTGGGGGAATAAATCCGACAGTATGTTTATTGCTGTACACGGAAGCTTCTCCAACAAAGAGGACACGGTAATCGCCATTTTTGCCGATGAAGCGGTTTCCCGCGGTTATCAAGTCCTGAGCTTTGATTTGCCTGAACACGGCGAGCGAAAGGATACGCCCACTGCCTGTTCAGTTCAAAACTGTGTTCATGACCTTGATATAATAATGCGCTTCGCTCAGTGTCAATCAAAAAACATCAGTGTCTTTGCTTGCAGCATGGGTGCCTATTTTTCCTTACTCTCCTATGCTAATCTGCCATTAAAACAAACTTTTTTCCTTTCTCCTGTCACAGATATGGAAAGAATAATCCGCAGCATGATGCAAACTTTCAACATTAGCGAAGAACGGCTGGAGTCTGAAAGAGAAATTCCAACTCCGGCAGGCCAAACGCTGTACTGGGACTATTTTCATTATGTCGTCACCCACCCAATTACAAGCTGGTCAAGCCCCACATCTATACTCTATGGCTCCCTCGATTTTCTTTGCGAGGAGGCCGTCGTTAGGGCTTTTGCAAAAACCTTCGGTTGTGAGCTTAAAATAATGGGAAACGGCGAACACTACTTTCACACTGCCGAGCAGCTTGCTTTTTTCACTCAATGGCTCAAGGATGCTTTGGTGTCTCCACTTTAAGCCTCGTGCCAATTCACTTGATTTCAATATCAACAAATGATACACTAATACCATAATTTCAGCAATTTTATATCCATTCAAGGAGTAAACATGAGAAAGTACAAATACGTTTTTTGGGATTTAGACGGAACAATAAGTGACTCTGCCCCAGGAATCATCCATTCTGTTACCTACGCTCTGGAGCACATGGGAACGAAGGTTCCGGACCTTGATAAGCTCAAAAAATTTGTCGGTCCTCCCCTTTCGGAATCCTTTAGTCTGTACGTGGGTGATTCGAAGGAAAAGGTTAATGCGGCTGTCAATTATTTTCGCGAGTATTACGAGAAGACGGGCATTTACGAAAATGAGATGTACAATGGAATTGAGGAGCTTCTGATTAAGCTCCGTGACGCAGGCTACATTTCCGTTCTCGCCACTTCAAAGCCCGAGCCCCATGCGATAACTATTCTCAAAAGATACGGCATCGACAACTATTTTCAATACATTGCCGGCAGCACCTTTGACGAAACCAGAACAAAAAAGGCCGAGGTCATTGCATATGCTCTGGAAGCTTGCGGGATTACGGACAAATCTCAGGTCATTATGATTGGTGACCGCTCTCACGACGTAATCGGTGCCAAGGAAAACAACCTCGACTGTATCGGTGTGCTTTACGGCTACGGCGACAGACCTGAGCTTGAAGAAGCAGGTGTAATCGCAATCGCCGCCGATTTAAACGAGCTTGCAAGCATTTTAATTTAGCTTAAACACGAATACACTTAATTGGTGGTAAGAATTAAATTTTTACCACCAATTTGCTTTTAATACGGTTATGTATTTGCGCTGTCGCTGTTCATTTTATGTGTAAACACAACAATCGCCAGCACGGTCAGCGCAGCTGCGTAGCCGATAACCCACCAAAGGTCGGGAAAAACTGCGGAATAGTTTCCGGCAAGCGCCGCTCTTCCCGCGTTTACAGCATGAATAAACGGCAGAGCTTCCGCTATTGACTTAAAAGCGCCTCCAACCAGGTTTACATCAAACCATGTGCCCGAAAGCCACGCCGAAAGGTTAGTCAGCAGCGCACCGCAGACGCCGCCAACCTGTTTGTCGTTAAATACGCTTCCGCAAAGAAGGCCAATCGCAATGAACACCACCGCAGCCGGTATAAGAACAACAATTGTCATAAGAATACTCACTGTTGCTTCAAGCCCAAGAAACAGCGCGACGATAAAACAGACCACAATCTGTGCGATTGCCAACGGAAGAAGCGGAATCGTGTACCCCAGAATGAAATTGCTTGCTGTCAGCGGCGAGGTAAAAAGCCGCAGCATGAACGAGCTTGCTCTGTCCTTTGCAATCAGCGTACCGGAAAACAGCGAAATGAACGAAAGCCCGAAAACGGCTATACCCGGCGTAAGCTGATTAACCTCAAAGAGAGAAACGGGAATGTTCGATTGTATCATCGAAAGCAAGAGCAGCAGAACAACGGGAAAGCCCAAGCCAAAAGCAATATTAAGCTTATCCCTTATCATCTCGTTATAATTACGGAGGGCAAATGCTCTTGTTCTCATAATACAGCCTCCTTTCCCACGAAAGTTAAAAACGCGTCCTCAAAGCTTTCGGTGTTTGCCTGTGCAAGCAGTTCTTTCGCTGTACCAAGCGCTTTAAGCTTGCCCTGAGACATTATTCCGATTCTATCAGCAAGTGCTTCTGCTTCCTCAAGATAGTGGGTTGTGAGGATTATGGTAATCTTTCCATTGAGCTCTGTGATAAGCTTCCAAAGCTCCCGACGCGCAATTACGTCAAGCCCGAGCGTCGGTTCATCCAAAAAGAGAATCTGAGGCTCGGAAATAAGCGCCATTGCAATACTCAGTCGTCTTTGCCAGCCGCCCGAAAGGGTTTTCGCTTTATCCTCGGCAATTTCGTCCATGCCAAAGGATTTAATCATCTCAGCCGCCTTTTCTTTTGCGGCTTTTTTGTCATGCCCATAGATTCCGTATATCAGCTCAAGATTTTCCCTTACGGACAAATTTGGTGCAACGGCAGTTTCCTGCGGAGAAACATTAATTTTTTGTTTTACCGCCATGGGCGCGTCTAAAATACTGTCGCCCAACAAAACCGCGTCACCGCCGGATGGCTTTGACAGGCAGGAAAGCATTTTTATTGTTGTGGTCTTCCCCGCTCCGTTTACACCAAGAAGAGCAAAAAGCTCGCCCTGCTCAATCGTAAGATTAAGTGCATCTACCACTGTTTTATCTTTGTATTTCTTCGTAAGCACTCTTGTTTCGATTGCTATCATTTTTCTTTTTCCTCGCTTTCCGCGTTTTTCTTTATCACCTCCGCAAACTCCTCCAAATGCTCAGGGTCTTCATAGGGATAAACCTCCCTGCCTTTTCCGGCAAAAATAGCATCTGCGATTTTTACCAGTACATTTTGACGTTCAATGGCAATCCCTCTTGCAGGGTGAGCCATTATCATAAGTGATTGCCCCGGTTCAATATCAAACATATCCCTAATTTCTTTTGGAATAACAATCTGCCCTTTGGGGCCAACTTTTACTGTACCCATATAGGGTTTTGCGTCCTTTTTTTTCATATGGCTTAACTCCTTTTGTGGTTCTTTGTGGCATTAGTTATACTTGTTATACTTTTTATACCACATTACATTTGGTTTGTAAAGGTTGACTTCAACATTTTCGGACTTCAAAATATGTGTACAAAAGCCCATATTGGGGAAGGATTAATTTAGTAAATTATATACCAATACAGTTTTTAACATTCTGTTGACTACTACATCGGTATAGTGTATAATCATTTCAAATAACTTCAAATCTAATTATTAATACCATTTTGGAAGGTTGATTGTTTATGAAGCACTTTTCCCTTACCGCCTGCTCAACGGCCGACATGCCGCTAGATTTCTTCCATTTAAACGATATCCCCTTTGCTTGCTTCCACTTCATTATGGACGGAAAAGAATATTCCGACGACTTGGGGCAATCAATGCCTTTCGATGTCTTTTACAAAAAAATCGCCGAGGGCGCAAGTCCCACAACAAGTCAGGTAAACGCCGAAGATTACGAAACAATGTGGGAGCCCTTGCTTCAATCGGGCAGTGACATCCTGCACATCACGCTTTCCAGCGGCATTTCCGGCACAATCAACTCCGCGAATGTCGCAAAAGAAACCATGCTCCAAAAATTCCCTGAGCGTAAAATAGTAATTATCGATTCACTTGGTGCTTCCAGCGGTTACGGCCTTCTCGTTACGGAAGCCTGTAGAATGCGCGATGAAGGCAAAACGCTCGAGGAAACCGAAGCTTGGCTCGAAAACAACAAGCTTCGCCTGCACCACTGGTTTTTCTCAACCGATTTGACAAGCTATTACCGCGGCGGGCGCATTTCCAGAGCCTCCGCCATGTTCGGAACACTTCTCAAAATTTGCCCGCTCATGAACATGAACACAAGCGGAGAGCTGATCCCGCGCGAGAAAATTCGTACTAAGAAAAAAGTTATAGAAGAAATCGTCGATCGCATGAAGAAGCACGCTGAAAATGGCCTTGATTACAGCGGCAAGTGCTACATTAGCAATTCAGGCTGCTTTGAAGACGCACGCGCAGTCGCGGACTTGGTAGAAAAAACCTTTCCCAATCTGGACGGCAAGGTGCTCATCAATAGCGTTGGAACTGTTATTGGCGCACACACGGGTCCCGGAACTGTAGCGCTCTTTTTCTTCGGCGACGATAGAGTGAAATAATAAAAAAACTCACAGATGAGCTGTAAGGAACACCTTAAAAACAGCGTATTGCTGTATAAGACTTTTCTTATAGCGTGAAAAAAGGCGAGGGTGCAAACCCTCGCCTTTTTTATCTTAATACGTTCACTTTGCCATTTTAAGGCTGAAATCAATTATATTTCCGGTGTTCCTGTGCGCGAACAGTTTTCCCTCACCTGTGGTAAGATTATAAATAACCGACCATTGAAGCTTATCCACGCCCTCATCCATAACGCCCACCTTGGCAAGAAGCTCAATTGCCTGTTCTTGGCTGAGCGTTCCGCCGTTATCTTCGATTGTAGCTTTAACCGTGTCATAGCGATCAAATTCGCTATAGCCTTCTCCGATGTTCAGTCCCTTATACTCGATAAAATTGGTCGCAATCTGATAGCTCTCATCCGTCGTCACCGTTTGCAGCGCCCCGTCGTAGTATTCGACCACCACCGATTTCCCGCTTGCATCGGCAATCAGAAAATGGCAATCAACATCGCCCGAAAAATAAATGTTGTATTGCCTTAAAAGCTCAACAGCTTCATCCACGTTGGCTGCTTTATCAAGAACAAGTCTTATAGCTGTTGTTGTATTGAGCGTAACTTTGCTTGGGTCGGTTTTATAGTCATACTCAGGAACGGCAAGCAGCGCCATTGCAACGCCCTTTTCGTTCATACCGTCGAACGGCAAAAACGGAGACGCGAGAGTTAAAAAGCTGCTTGTAATCGAGTCCGGAAGCTTATCTTCAGAATAACCCGCAAATGATAGGTTAACCGTTGATATTGCGGAATAACCATTTTCGGGGTCGGTGACGCATTGCACTGCCGGAGAAAAGCCAAAATCGAAATTTCTGCAGAAGAGCACGTTGCCATTAGCATCACGTGTAACAAAGGCAGTACACGCATCTCCCGTTACGCCTAAGTCTATCGGCATCCCTTTGAGTAAACGCTTTGTTACGAAGTCCTCAATGTCGTTGTCGCTGTCAGCACCTGTTTTTAGGAACTCATCAAAGCCGTAATCTCCAAAATAGGTCATCTGGTACAAGGAATTTGCATCCACTTTATTCAAGGTCAGCAGGCTTCTGATTTCCTTGTTCCAAACCACGAAGGCAACTGCAAACAGCAGTATAATTACAGCTAAAACAATGCTAATGATTTTTATTACTTTCTTTTTCATCGTTTTGTCAACATCCTGTTATTCTTTCTTGTTTTCTTTTTTATACTCCAAACGAACGAACCCTGCGGCTATAAGTGCAAGGAATAGTATAACAGCTTCAATTGTCCAGAGATTCAAAGCTTCTGTTGCCATTACAGCCCCGAAATCTATAATTGTGTGGATAACAAAAGCCAAAATCAGCCATAAATAGTTCTTTTCCCGAACAGTTTTCATAACCAATACAGAAAACGCAATTTGTATTACCATCGTTGAAAGCCGCTCAACACCGCCCGCAAACATTGCCTCCGCAGCCGAAGGAAAGGTTGACATCAGCAGCATATAAATTGCGTTGAGTCCAACAACGAACATTGCCTCAATACCCCCATGACCAACTCCGAAAGCAATTCCGTCCAGCGTGCTTCTCTGCTTTTTGAGAAATATCGACATTACGACAAATCTTCCGCCCTCTTCAAATAACGCCGCTGTTCCGCCTAGAAAAAGCGCGTAGAGCACGGACTGTGCTGAAGACATGAGGATAAACCACTCCTGATTTGGCAAAATAAAACGAAGCAAAGAAAAACGCAAAAACACCTGAAAAACCGTAAAAGTAAGTGCGCCGAAAAGGATAGGTTTCCAAGTTTCTTTTTTGCGGACGCAAAATATAACCGTAACGACGATTGGCAAAACTATCGAGCAGATAATAACAAAAATGCAGCTGAAAACATCCATTTGCGTGCTCCTATTTAAGGGATTTAAACCATCTGATTAAAGCTTGATTTCGGCATATCACGCAGAGCCAAGTAGAAATTAACATCGGTTACTGAAGTATATGGAGTTACCCAAATCGTAACAAACGGGAACAATGTCAGCAGATACCAGCCCAAAAAGCTGAGGTCAAGCACAAACAGCTCCCCCTTGCGTCCGTTCATCATCTGCTTGCTTGCCCTTATGCAGTCAAGCGCCCCAAGCTGCGGGTTGTCTATCATAATATATAGCGCCATGCGATAACGATATGCGGCAACAATTCCGGGAACTATCAATAGCAGGCTCCAAAGGAAAACGAAAACAAACATTAGTATATTCAGCCACAGCACCTTGAAAAATATTGCAAAACCATCGAAAAAATTCCCAAAACCCGCCATACGAAACTGGCAAATATTCATGCAGTAAATCGAAAAGCCTGTATACATCATCATCAGCATCAGTGAAAGTGCGATTCCTATAAGTGTTGCTCCGGGTCCGACCTTAGGAAGAGGTGCAACATAATCAAAATTACCGGCCATCATCTGCTCCATAGTCGCCATGTACGCTGTATATTGACCGCTGACGCTATATGATAAAAACTGAAGTATAGCAACTATCCCCAAAAACACCAATCCCACCAGAATCGGGCTGGGTTTTGTTGACGAGATGAGGTTTTTTGAGTTTTGCTTTATCGCTGCACGGTTTATTTTCATTTTTCTCTCCTATAAAAAAGGGTATACTTGGGTTTATAATAGAATTTTACCACACATGACAGATAAAATAAATGAAAATTTTGGACGATTTTTAATGCACTTTATTGATTGATAATTGTTTGAAAATGATGTTTTATTGTGCTATAATTGAAAAAACAAGCCGTTTTTGGGCCTAAACTTTTGCACAAATCGGTACAAACACGACTGCCGTTAATCCGAAAGGGAAAAATTGCTCCTATGAATGAACTTCATGAAAAAATACTAAAGTTAAAAAAACAGCGCAACGCTCTTATACTCGCCCACTATTATCAAACTCTGCCTGTACAGGATATCGCCGATTATGTTGGCGACTCCTTCGCGTTGGCAAAGCTTGCACAAAACGCAGCGCAGGACACAATCATTATGTGCGGTGTGCGCTTCATGGCGGAGAGCGCAAAGATATTAAACCCCGGCAAAACTGTTTATCTTCCGAGCGAGGACGCAGGCTGTCCCATGGCAGAAATGATAAGCCCCGAGGATGTTCTGTCTCTTCGCGAGAAATATCCCGAGGCCGCCGTTGTCTGCTATGTCAATTCTTCTGCCGCGGTGAAGGCAGTTTGCGACATTTGCTGCACCTCCTCCTCAGCGGAAATGGTTGTGCGCGCTCTCCCGAACAAGCAAATCATATTTGTACCAGACAAAAATCTTGGTGCATACGTCGCAAAAAGCGTCCCAGAAAAAAAGATTATTCTCTTTGAGGGCTACTGCCCGATTCACAACTGTGTTTCCGTACTCGACGCTCAAGCAGCAAAAAAGCTTTCACGGGGCGCAAAAATTCTCGTTCATCCCGAGTGCCCGCCCGAGGTGCTCGAGTTTGCAGACTATATCGGCTCAACCGCCGGAATCTTGGACTTTGCAAGGAAAACAGCCGCAAAAGAACTGATTATCGGCACAGAACTTGGAGTATACGAAATCCTAAAACGCGAATTGCCTGACAAGAAACTTCTTCTTATAAAAGAGGATTTCGTGTGCGCCGACATGAAAAAGACAGAGCTTTCGGACATTCTCGCTTGCCTTGAGGGCGTAAGGCCGCCCCTTGAGTTACCCGCGAGCGAGATAGACGGAGCCAGAGCAAGTCTTGAGCGCATGGTGGGAATCGAATAGGATTAGTTAACATAATTAATACGGCCGTTGCTCTATCGTCGAGCAACGGCCGTATTAATTATGTTATGGTTTAGGTAATTTTGTTTTCTTTGTTAACCTTTTTTATAAATTCTTCAAATTTGTCTTGAAGGCCTTCGGCTTTGTAAAGGATTTTTTCGGTCGAAAGCTTTTCAGAGGTTTCAGGTAATTCAGCGTCTGAAATCACACACCACAGTTTCCCGTCAACGAACCAAACATTAATAATTTTATCTTTTGCGGTTTTATCCTTTTCCAAATCGGCGGGGAACAGAAAAGAAAACAAAGGCTCGCTTTCGATTATTTTTCCGTCCTCTGTCGAATACTCAGCACTCTCATCCGGTAAGGCTGTAAGGAATTCGGAAAACGCGGTCAAGCCTTCTTCGGAGGAGATGGTAAACAGCAGCTTGTTTTTTTCTTTATCGGTCTCGACGGCGTAGTACTTGCCCTCAAAGACTTGAATTTTCTTTGCTTCAAACAGGAAGGCAGGCTCTTTTTCTTCACCTGTTGTATTCTCGGCAATTGCCATCGAATTTTCGGTAAATCCAAACTGCAAAACAGTTCCGTCTGTGTTTTCAGTTTCAGGCACTCCGGCTGTTAGCATAGCCTGACCTGATTCTTCAACGTTGCTGCCTGCATCGGAAGCTGTGGTGTCGCCTGAGGCAGCGTCCCCAAGGGCTGAGTTCATTGAATACATTGATTCATCCGCTGCTCTTGAAAGAGCCGCCGGAGCAGATGACCCCATATTTAAGCCGTCGAGCAGGCCAAAGTACGACGCTCCGAATATAGCAAGAGCGAGACAAGCGGCGATTGCCGTATATCTTCCGAAAGAAAAACGGCTTCCGCCTTTTTTCTGCATCTTGATTTTGTACATCACGCCCTTGGCTAGAGTTTCGGGCGGAGCTACCAGGCTCTCTGAAAAAGCATCTGAAATGCCTAGAAATGCGTCGTGAATTCTTGCGCACTCTTGGCAACTGTCGATGTGGGTGCGAAGCTCCGCTTCCTGCTCTGCGGTCAATTCACCGTCTACCATCGCGCTTATCATTTCTATATATTTTTCGCAGTCGCTCATGCTTCACACCTCCTTTGCTTTCTTTGACGAAAGGCCATACGAAAAGTTCCCATCCGCCTTTAAAATTGCGCATAACCTTTTTCGGGCACGGAATATTCGGGACTTTACAGTCCCTTCCTCCAGTGAAAGTGCCTCGGCAATTTCTTCATAGCTCAAGCCGTCGATTTCGCGTAAAAGTAAAATTGCACGATAGTCCTTAGGCAGATTTAAAAGCCCTCGATTAACTGCCTCGCGCAGTTCTTTTTTTTCCGCCAATGTTTCAGGCGAGAAGCGATCGTCGGGGATTTCAAGCTCCTTGTCGTCCTCCTCTTCACTCATAAAAGTGAGTGAGTCGTGACGCTTTCTCCCCTGTGAACGAAGAAAATCGAGACAAACATTTGTCGTAAGCCGATAAAGCCATACAGAAAATCGGCTTTCGCCGCGAAAAAGCGCAATCGAATTATAAGCTTTTATAAAAGCCTCCTGCGACATGTCGTAAGCATCTTCCGTGTTTCCCACCATTCGCAGAGCAAGGTTATATACCTTTGTTTGATTTTCAAGAACGAGCTTTTCAAACGAAGCACTGTCGCCGGTCTGAACCTTCGCGATGAGTATTTCTTCTTCCTCACGCGTCATAGACTCACCTCAATTCTCTTTTTATCTGCTTTGCAAGCGCGTAAATATCTTCAAGCGTTTCAACGCTGACTACTTGGTTTTTAAAAAAAGCCGAATACGGAACTCCGTGCAAATACCACGCGAAGTGTTTTCTTGCCTCAAGACAGGCGATTTTTTCGCCTTTATACTTGACAGCGTTTTCAAACTGACGAACAGCCGTGTCAATCCGCTCCGAAAGTGGTGGCAGGTCAGGCACTGTTTCGCCGTTCAGCAGCGCGTTTGCCCTTGTAAAAAGCCACGGATTTCCGAAAGCACCGCGTCCGATCATCGCCATGTCGCAGCCGGTATAGCGAAGGATTTTGACCGCGTCCTCCGGCTCGAAAACATCACCGTTGGCCAAAACGGGTATGCTCACCGCTTTTTTCACATCACGGATAATGTCCCAATCCGCAACGCCAGAATACATTTGCGTTTTAGTCCGTCCGTGAACCGTTATCGCAGAAGCGCCCGCTTCCTCGCACATTTTCCCAAATTCGACTGCGTTTACGCTGCCCTTGTCCCAACCCTTGCGAAATTTAACCGTTACGGGCACACCCGCTCCGCGCACGACTGCTTCGATGATTCTTCGCGCCTTTTCGGGGTCACGCATGAGGGCGCTGCCGTCGCCGTTACCGGAGACCTTGCCTACAGGGCAGCCCATGTTGATGTCGATAATGTCCGCGCCCGAAATTTCTTGCGCAAGTCCTGCTGCCTGCTCCATGAATTCCGGCTCGCTGCCAAAAATCTGTGCAGCGCAGGGATGCTCATTTTCATCGATTTCAAGCAGACTTTTAGTTTTTACGTCCTTGTAAACAAGCGCCTTGGCGCTGACCATTTCGGTGCAGGTATAAGCCGCGCCCGCGCTCCTGCATATCTCGCGGAAGGCGATATCCGTAACCCCCGCCATCGGTGCAAGCGCAAGAAGCCCGTTAATTTCAATTTGACCTATTTTCACCATTACTACATCCTAAAACTGAAGGTCCAAGCCCACGGGACAATGGTCGCTGCCGAAAACCTCAGTGCAAATGAACGCCTTATCTATGTTTTTACGCAGCCTGTCAGATACCAGAAAATAGTCAATTCTCCAGCCGACGCCCTTTTCTCTGGCGTTCATGCGATAGCTCCACCAGCTATATGCACCCTCGGTATCGGGATACAGATAGCGAAATGTATCAGTAAATCCGGCGGCTATAAGCTCCGAAAACTTTGCGCGTTCCTCGTCGGAAAAGCCGGGATTGCCCCTGTTGGTTTTCGGATTTTTTAGGTCGATTTCCTCATGCGCGACATTCAAGTCGCCGCAGATAATTACTGGTTTCTTTGCATCCAGTTCGCAAACATAGTCGCGGAAAGCATCCTCCCAGCTCATACGGTAGGATAGACGTTTCAGCTCATCCTGTGAGTTGGGTGTGTAAACGCATACGAGATAATATTCCTCAAACTCAAGTGTCAAAGCACGGCCTTCAGTATCATGCTCGGCAAGCCCCAAGCCGTACGCAACGGATATTGGTGCTATTTTTGTAAAAACAGCCGTACCCGAGTAGCCCTTCTTCTCCGCATAATTCCAATAATGCTCATATCCGGGCAAATCAAGCTCAATCTGCCCCTCCTGAAGTTTAGTTTCCTGAAGGCAGAACACATCCGCTTCAAGACCATAGAACAAGTCCTCAAAGCCCTTTTTCATAACCGCGCGAAGACCGTTAACGTTCCAGGAAATTAGCCGCATCATCGCTTCTCCTTTTTCGCCACAAGGCGATTTATATTAACGCCCTGCTCGTGAAATTTTGCCTCGTAGTCGGTCATTACACCTACAACACCATTTTCGTGGAGGTTTCTTGTTACCTCTGAAAGAGTCCAGCCCTCGCGCTCGAAGGTCTCGACTGAGTACTCAAAAAGCGGCTGGTTGTCGGTTTTGAAGTGTATCTCCCCTTCTGGCTTCAGAACGCTTTCGTAAAGCTCCAGAAACCCGGGCGAGGTCAGCCTGTGCTTTGCGTCGCGATTTTTAGGCCAAGGGTCAGAAAAATTTAAATAAATACGGTCAACCTCGCCCTGCGCGAAAATTACTGGCAGCGCAAGTACATCCGTATCGATAAAGCGAACATTTCTAATGTCCCTGTCCGAAACTCGCTCCATGCCGATTATCATCGCGTCTGCGACTTTTTCGATGGCAACAAGCAAGGCTTCGGGGTTTTGCTCTGCGGTGTCGGCAGTAAAGCGGCCCTTGCCGCAGCCCAGCTCCAGCCAGAGGGTCGAATACTCGTAATTGTTTTTTAGCCACCCCCCTTTAAGGGCAGCCGGGTCTTTTATTTGAACATGGGAACATTGCTCCATGCGTGGGATTAGGTTTGGTTTCTTTCGAATTCTCATGGGATTTATCACACTCCTTTTGCGATAATACCATATGCTAAAAGAAACATCAACAAAAAAACCATTGCAGAATTATTCAAACTATGTTACTATATCAAAGCTCTGAGCTTGCAGCTTTCCTTCGGCGCGAAACAGATAAATTTCTGGGTGTGGCGCAGCTGGTAGCGCGCGTGGTTTGGGAGTAGCGACCGAACTATCCTCGATGTGTCGACACACCCCAAATAGCCCTTCAAGCACGGGCGTAAGCAGCATTTTCTTACCGCTTGAATACTATGCAGAGCATCCGCAAGACCACAGCTTTGCCCACAGACGGCAAAACACTTGGCAACCGTTTCTCTGCGTGTTATAATAACAAATAATTTAATATCCGGGTGTAGCGGAGCTGGTACCGCGCCAGTTTTGGGAACTGGAGACCGCACGTTCGAATCGTGTCACTCGGACCACAAATAAGCGCTAATACGCATGGTTTTAGCGCTTATTTGCTTTTATTGTGAACTTTTTCGCCATAATCACATTTTTGAATTCCTTCGCACAGGATGCAGCAGTATGTTGTGCCAGGAAATTTATATGCGCATCTTTTCTTTGTTTATTGCGGTGCAAAATTTGAGCAATATCGCTTCACCTATATAGCGAAGGTCTGCTGTAAAATACGGCAGACCTTATTTTTTCATCAAATACAGAAAGGACATTCTACTCGACCTCACCGGTCAAAGCAGAATGTCCTTTTTGGCAATATTCAGTTCACGTCGGATCTCATCGTAATATTTCTGCACTGTGCATCTGCTGGTTTGGCATTTGCTTGCAATCAGGCTCTTGTTTGTAAGCTCCGGATTGGCGCGCATATAGGCGGCAATCGCTTTTCTCTTTTTGCTGATACCATCCGGTATTTCAGCATAATTTGCTCCTGCCTTTATGGCGGCGATTTCCGCCTTCATTTCCGCAATCAAATCAGGGAGCAGCGCTTCACACTCCTCCCGGGTTTTTGCGTAGATATTACGAGAGTGTTTTTTGCCATCCGGCCACATGGGCGAGTAGGATCGCCGTTATCTTTGTGAGCAACCACAATGCGTCCTTCCCAGCGTCCGTCTGGGCGTTTCCGTACCATGCCATCTCCGGACGGCCTGCGTTTCGCCATTTTATAACCTCCTCGTTTGAATTTTTCAACACAACCAATACCACAACTGAAGGAGGAAAGCTATTGAATAATTCAGTGTTTTCAATGGTCTTCGGGTTATGATGTGATTCACATGGACATAGTCTGACCGTGGTATTCTTCATGATCATTCGGCTTGTGTCCCATCGCAATGCGCTTTTCCGTCAGCCGCCTGCGCCGTTTGGAATCGATTTGCATCCCCAACGGATTTTTGGGCGGAAGTGAATGGTCGCGGAAGATGTTTCCCATGTGATGGAGCAGCCGGGTGGCTGCCAGCATAACGGACGGTGGATTGAACTGACTCTGCCGGGCAAGAAAGAACTGCGCATATTGGTTGCCATGGTCGGCGGAGAGCGTCAGCCAATAGAGTGCCTGCTCTTTGTCTGCAGGCACCTCCTTGCCTGTCAGATACAGTTTGCCCAGCATGTATTGAGCGAACGGGTTCCCTGCCCTTGCTGCATAGTCCAGATAATCCAACGCTTTCGGCACATTCTTTTCCGTAATTTCACCCTTGAGATATTCCTTGGCCAGGCGATACGCCGCATAGTGGCTGCCGTTTTGGGCAGCGGATTTCAGCCAGCGGAGTCCCTGCTCCGGGTCACGCACCTCGACATCATTTGTGAGGCAGAGCTTTCCCAGCGCGTACTGCGATACCGCCATGTTATGATTTGCCGCCTGTTGGAACCAATATCGCGCTTCCACCCAATCGGGAATAACGGCGATCCCGTCGCGAAAATTCTTTCCCAGCAAATACTGCGCATAAGAATTGCCGTCCTCCGCCAGCTTTTTCATTTCAATCACTGCGTCATTCCGTTCATTCAGCGAAACCGAATTGTCATAGATTGTATCTCGCAGATACCAATATTCGGTTGAAACCCAGCGGTCGTCTTCCTTTTCGTCATGCTGAATATCCGCATCCTCAAAGGTAATGTCTCCGAGCCTAACACTTTCGGCTTCCTGAATGACTGCATTTTTGATTGCCCGAAACTCCATTTGTTGAGACAGCGGTAGCCGTGAGGCAGCGTTGCCGCTGTAATAACTCTGGACCTGTTCCTGGAGCTCGAGCCAGCGTGCATAGCATTCCGCCACCACCGGCAGGCGTTCCATCTGATCGATAATTTCATCGACCAGCGTCTTCAGCTTTTTCGGCAGATAGCCGTATTGCTTTTTGCCGTGTATGGATTCCAGCTGCTGTGACAGCTCCATTATGAGCTGCTCTGCTTCAGGATAATTGCAGATGCCGTTTTGCATTTCGCGAACTAAATCCGACATTGCCTTTCTCGCTTGAAGCGTCAGTTCATCGCGTGATTGAGATTTTTGTTCGTAGATATGCAGCATCTCCTGCCGGAAAATATCGTTTGTGAGCCGGGAGCGAATTGTCCGGATGCCGTCGCTGTTCAGATACCCCTGCAACGAATCGGACGACCACGCCATCATGTGCACATGCGGATGTTCCCCTTCATCATGGAAGGCAGCATACCAGCGAAAGTTTTTCAGCGGAATTTTCATTGCCTCCGCGATTTCATTCCGATGAGTTTTCAAGAGATCGCGCCATACCCGCGCGCTGTCATAGCCAAGACGTACTGCATCCTCACGGTGAAGAGAGATGATGTGCGTCCACACGTTTCCGGTGTAGGCGTCCAACTCTGACATCGCCTGTTCCAGATCGATATTTTCATCGTCGCCAAAGAGTCCGTGCGTGCCGAACCGCTCGGCACGGGGTCGGACAGCGATGTACTTCATGTAGATATCCGAATGCACTGCCGCGTCCCAATTCATCTCCAGCGCCGTTGTGATGAGTGCGGAGGCGGCGTGCTTGGTATGCGCCGCACTCCAGTTCTCAAATTCGAAGAGTGCTTTTGTGTCTGGGAAATCTTGCAGGAGATTTGCGATAAGCTGCTCCTGTTTCCGCGTTGTCGGACGGTCATCCGCGATACGCTGTACGTGCTCCCGCGTTGCGATGTAGCTCATGTAGCCGCTGACGTTCGCCGCACCGCCGCACTTGAAATACGGACTTTTAAGAATCAGCTTTGCCATCTGTCCTCCAAAGAAGATTAATTTGTTTTGCAAATGTTTTTTCCTGTTTCACGGAATGCTATGGTATAATGACTATAAATTATTATTACACTTGATTTAAGTTGTTTTTCGCCGCGACACGCGGCGATCGAAAAGCATGAAACATGATACTTTTTTTATTTATAGATGAGGGGGCGTTGCTATGGACCAATACGATATTGCTGTGAGACAATGGCAGGACTGGGCTGTGAAAACAAGCGCTGATCTGGATTTGCGGCTGGACAGCTTCCGCATTCTGTTTGCTTACAATTCCGGCAAGATTGAAAATCCGGATGTCACCTACCATGATACGAGAGAAATTTTTGAAAACGGAAAAGTCGTTGGCTATACCGGCAGCACTCGTACTCTGTTCGAGCAGCAAAACCAAAAGACCTGTTACGAATTCCTCCGTGAGAAGATTCCCGCGAAGGAGCCTTTGTCCATATCTCTGATTCTTGAAATCCATCGCGTGCTCACGGAAGGCACTTATGATGAACGCAGATATGTGGAAAATGGTGAACGCCCAGGCGAATTCAAAAAGCATGACTACGTCACCGGTGTTAACG
>JAGPMA010000048.1 GCA_018053145.1 Oscillospiraceae bacterium
ACACAGCGCAAAAAGAAGAGATAGCTCCCATATTTTTAGATGTTGTTTCATAGAAAAACCGCCCTTATGTATTTTGAAAAATAAGGCGGTTTTTATGAAAAATATTTTGTCCCAATTAAGAAAAAAGTAATTTAAATTATACTATTGTGAATCACTTTTTGAAGAGAATAATTCATTAAGATAATTACATATAGTCGCCTTACTATTCAGTTATTTCAATTATCGGCGGCTTTTTGCAGGTTTATACATTGTTTAGTGTTTTCGTGAAGAATAGTCAGATTTCCAATGATTCCTGAGGCTTGGCAAAAAACACCTCGCTATATCTCTGCGAGAGGGTTTCATTAGCCTGCTTTGCCTTTTCCTTATCGTCGAAAATTCCGAAAACCGCTGAACCTGTTCCGGTCATGAGAGCACCAAGAGCGCCGCAATCAAGCAAAGCAGTCTTAATCATCTGTATATCGTTTGGGTTTGGGGGCAAAACATCTTCGAAGACGTTATACATTCTTTGACAAACGCTTTTCAGGCTTCCGCGTTTTATTGCCGATATTATACCCAGTGTGTCGGGGTGGAATTTCACTGTAATTAAATCCAGCTTTGAAAAAAGCTCGGGAGTGGATACCGAATACTTTGGCTTAACGATGACAAAGCAGCAGCTGGGAAACGGCGGAAGCTCGGAAAGCACCTCGCCCTTGCCTTCGGCAAGAACTGTTCCTCCGCCAACACAGAAGGGAATATCTGAGCCGAGGGATGCGCCCATCTCTTCCAGAGCAAATCGAGACAGGGGCTTGCCCATTAGCGTGTTGAGAGCGCGGAGAACAGCGGCACCGTCAGACGAGCCGCCGCCCATGCCGGCGCATACCGGAATGCGTTTTATTATCTCGATGTCGGCACCGATATCAGTTCTGCCTATATGGGCAAAAAAAGCTTTGGCCGCTTTTGCGGCGATGTTGCGGTCGTCGCAGGGCAGATAGCGCAGGTTCGTTGATACCTTGATGTTGCTGTCGTTGCGAAGAGTAACCGTAACATCGTCACACAACGAAACGGTCTGCATAATCATTCGCATGTCATGGTAGCCGTCGGGCCGCTTTGAGAGAACATCGAGTGATATATTTAGTTTTGCATAAGCTTTTTCGATTATCATGAAAATGCTCAACGCTCCTTTAACACCTAGAGGTTATAACATTAAGACGTAAATGTTCTTTGATTTGTTCATTATTAGCTCGATGTTTTTGATGCACGGATGAAACACCGGAACACTGATATGCAAAAATACTTCTACCCTAGCTGAAATAAAGACGGCATAAGGTCGATTCCCGCAGACAGGTAATTTCCGAGAAGGCCGTTTGCTTCAGAATATGGATGTCCTGCTTGCGTATTCGTTGAACTATCATATATAATATATGGTACAGGGTCGCCGTCGTGCTGGCGATTGCTTGTGAGCGTTTTGTGGTCGCTCAAAATGAGCATTCTAAAGTCCTCGCCCTTATCATTAAGAGCTTGGCATAAAGGCTTAACTACTCGGCTGTCGAGCCATTCGATTGCTTGAAGCTTTCCCTTTAAATCTCCGCAATGTGTGCACTCATCAGGCCCTTCAAGATGAACCGCTACAAAATCGTGTGTGTTCAGCGCGTCGAGTGCGGCTTCAACCTTACCTTCATAGTTCGTTTCAACTTCGCCAGTAGCGCCGTTAACCATTATAACATCAAGACCAATGAGCTTGGCAATTCCATGACAAAGGGGAACCGCTGAGACAACAGCACCTGTTTTGCCATATTGCTCGGCGAAGTTCGGAAGCTTTGCCGCCGTACCCTCCGCCCAAAACCAGATTGCGTTTCCGGGGTATTTTCCTTCACTTCTGCGCTGGATATTGAAGGGATGGTTTTGTAGCAGCTCGTTGGCTTTTTTCATAAGCTTAGTCAGAACAGCGGCGTTATCGCAACCCTTCGGAAGATTTGCGGAAGCGCTTTCTCCGATGTGGTCATGAGGAGGTGCAAGCACGAGTCCCTTGATGTCGACCTGCTTCTGAACAGCAATGTGGCGATAAGATTCGGTGGGATATACACTCATTCCGACTTCGTCGGCAAGAGCCTTGAACTCCGGATGTGAGAAAAGGTATTCAACAAGCTCAACACCCTGTTTTTCGCAAAGCCCGCCGCCGGAATGAGAAATTATCTTCTTGTCTTCAAAAGGAACTGAGGCATCATCGGTGAGGGTCACGTTGTTGCAGCGGTAAGCCGCGTCGCCGAGCGAAAGGGCGATACCCTGGGCGGCAACCTCGAGGGGCGCTCTGCCGGAATAGCAATAGTGCGGGTCGCAGCCGAAAATCGACATGATTGCCGTGTCACTGCCGGGAGGGAAGCCCTCCGGTACGGTGAGAACACTGCCTAAAACTCCGTGCGCGGCAAGCCCGTCTATGAAAGGTTTGTTTGCGGTTTCAAGAGGTGTTAGGTTGTTAAGCTCGGGAACAGGATTATCAGCCATACCATCGCCAATTACCAATATATATTTCATTGCTTATTCCTTTCACATATTCATACATTAAATGATTAAACCGGTCAAATTATACACCTATAATAAGACCTTGAGAAGTAACAAATTTAGATTTTTGGCTACAACAAAGGAATTTCAAGCAAATTCTTCATTATTGTTAACAATTTATAATAGCAAGTAAAATATTTGGCTAAAATGCCAGTTTATTTTAAATTTCTAAGTGATAATATGATTGCAGATATCGCAGAAAAGAGGGATTTACATGACCCCTATGGAAATACTCCACAAAATCGTTGAGACAGAGGACGATGCACACTCCGTATACGATGAAGCCGTTTCAATCAGAGAGGGCTTTGACAAGTATGTTCAGGATCATATTGACGTGATCAAGAAGGAACATTTTGATCGTGCGGAAAAGGAAATCGTTTCTTTCGAAGCGGAGGAAAAAAAGCGCGCCGACGAGGCAATTAAAAAGCTGGACGAAAAGTTGGTGGTGGATTTAGCCGCCGCGAAAACCCTTTACGAGGGAGTCAAAGAAGCAGCCGTTATGAAAATCTTCAAACTGGCGGTGGGTGCGGATGCTTAGGGCAACTATGAAATACAGCGGTATTAGCGCCAAAGTCAAAGCTTTGTATGGGAGAATGCTGTCAGAGGATGATTGGCGGCATCTTTATGCGTGCACAAGTGTTTCTGACATTGCGCTTTTTCTTCGAAATTCGAAGGGCTGGAACGAGATTTCGCCGGCTGTGCTGTCGACCTCTGCGCTTCGAGAAACCGTGCTCAAAAAAGTATTTACGGAGTATGAGAGACTGTATAAGTTCTCATATCTTGAGGATAAAAAGTATTTGCTTTTTACCTTGTATCGGGCTGAATACGGCTTTATACTGAACACCTTGCGCAGGCTACAGTCCGGCGAGGCTCCAGTGGCAAACGAAGAAGCCACTGAGTTTGTACGCAAGCACAGCTTGGCCGATATTGCTGCGCTTGAAAGCTGCACTGATTATGCCGGGCTTTTAGAGGCAATAAGCGGTAGCATTTATGAAAAGCCGCTAAAAAGACTTCCTGTGGTTCAGGAGACAGGTTTGCCGAGCTATAGAGATGCTGCAATACTTTTTGAAAGCCAATATTACAAGACTGTTTTTTCCTATATCCAACAGAACTACAAGGGGCTGGGGAAGAAAAAGCTTGTGAAGGTTTTGGGCACTGAGGCGGACCTTTTAAACATTGTTAGTCTGCTTAGACTTCAACGCCATTTTCCGGGGTCCCTTAATAGGGCGAATGAGCTTCTTATCCCGATTCACAGCCTTATTGAGCCAAAACTGCTTGAAGAACTTTTATCTGCGAAGAGTGAGAGCGAGCTTGTTAAAATTTTGGAGAAATCACCTTGCAGAGGATATCTTGAGGGCAAAGACCTTCAGAAGCTTGAGAGCTTGTACTACGAGGCAATGGAAGCATTCTGCCGTTCTATTATCAAAGCTCCAGAACCCAGCATTTGCGTGCCGGTGGCTTACCTGACTTTGCGGGAATTTGAATGTAAAAAGCTCACCCGTTTGATTCAGGCGGTTGATTACGGTTTAGAGCCGGAAAAGGTTTTGTAATAAGATTTTGAATTCCTCAACGCACGATTGTGCGCTTATCCCTAAAAAATAGGGAAATGCTTTTTAAGAAGGAGGTTTATATGTCAGTAGAATCGATGACCATGGTCATGATTGCCGGCCCCGAAAAAATGGGGAACGCCGCAATCGAAAGTTTAGTCGTGAACAGGCAGTTCCACCCGGAAAATACGATTAAGACTTTGGCGGAAGTTGAAAAGCTGCTGCCATTGGACGCTTCAAACCCATATGCCGACCAGCTTACAAAGGTGTGTGAATTAGCCGCAAGGCTGGGAATTGAACCGGATTTTAGAGAGTTTTTAAAGGCTGAACTTGAGCTTGGCGGTGTTTCCGATTATATAAACGGGCTTTCCGCTCACATTGCGGAAATGGACGCTGAGCATGAAGAAAACAGAAAAATTGTTGACACCAACACAGCGGTAAGCAAGCAGCTAAGTCATTTTGAAAGCTTTGATGTTGAACTGAGCACACTTTTCAATATGCGCTATCAAAAGTTCCGTTTTGGTCGTGTGCCGACGGAAACTTACAAGGAATGTATTGAAAGAGCAAAGGGTAGACCTGATGTTTATTTTATTGAATCAGGGCGAAGCGGCCGCTGGGTTTATGGAGCGTATTTCTCGCTTCCCGATGATTATAAAAAGGTCGATGGGCTTTTTGCCGCGATGGGCTTTGAGCGTATACGTATTGATGTTAACGGTAATATCGAAAGTACGGTTGAAGAAGTCTATATCCGGTTGAAAAACGAAGTCGATGAAGCTGAGAAACGCATTGAAGAGCTTGATAAAGAGCGCGAAACCATAAAAAACTCCGAGATGGAAAAGCTGCTTCTGTGCTACTCGTGGCTTCGGTTTATGAGTGAATCCATCAGCACAAATACTTGTGCCGGCCGAAGGGAAGGCAGGTTTTACCTTCTTGGATGGATACCGACCGATAAACAGGCTGACTACGTGAAAGATTGTGAGTCTTTGTCCGGCTTGAAATGCTTTTTAACTCCGTCGGAGGAAATGGAAACGATTGACCCACCGGTTAAGCTGAAAAAAGGCTTTATTTCAAGCATTTACGAGCCCTTTGTTGAGATGTTCGGACTTCCCGGAAAAGGTGAGCTTGACCCTCGGCTTTTCATGGCGTTTACCTATACACTGCTCTTCGGAATAATGTTCGGCGATGTCGGGCAGGGACTGACCCTTGTAGTATTGGGAATTTTACTGTGGCGCATTAAAAACATTTCATTGGGACGGATTATTGCCCTTTGCGGGATATCGGCGACTGCGTTTGGCTTTGTATATGGAAGTATATTCGGGAGCGAAGAAATCATCGACGGGTTTAAGGTTCTCGAAGGCAACAACACAATGAGTATTCTTATGATTACCGTTGGAGTTGGCATGGTGCTTATCTCTGTTTGCATGGTTTTAAACATGATAACGGGTATTCGCCAGAAGGACATCAAAAAGATTTTCTTTTCTCCAAACGGGCTGGCGGGTCTGGTTATGTATGATGGGCTGGCTGGCGGATTGATGCTTCAAATTGTGAGTGGAAAAAATATTTTTACTCCAACATTCATTTGGTTAGCAATTGTTTTGCCCCTGATTCTGATTTTTGCGGGAGCTCCGTTATCAAAGCTTCTTACCCATCAGGAGGACTGGAAGCCCGAATCTATCGGAATGTTCTTCGTTGAAGGCTTCTTCGAGCTCTTTGAAACGATGCTGGGATATCTTTCTAACACTCTTTCCTTCCTTCGTGTCGGCGCATTCGCGATTAGCCACGCCGGAATGATGATGGTTGTATACTATCTTACCGCAAGTGCAAACGGTGGAAACAACATAGTAGGTCTGATATTCGGAAACATCTTAATTACCGTCCTTGAAGCAGTGTTGGTCTGCATTCAAGTCATGCGTTTGCATTATTACGAAATGTTCGGTCGCTTCTATGAAAGCGGCGGCGTGAAATTCAATCCCAAAACAATCAATTACAAAACCGTGGGTTAGCCCGGTTGTAAAAAATAAACAATAAGAATTATATTCGGAGGTCACTATTATGGAAATCCTACTTTCTGCTCTTGCACTTCTTGCTGTAATCACACTCCCCCTCGTTGCAATCAATTATCGCGTAAAGCACGGTAAAAAGGGCAAAGCTCCGCTTATAACGAACATTTGCGGCTTTTTCGGTCTTATGCTTTTGTGCACAGTATTCTTCTTTTCACAGGGTGCTGATGCTGCTGAAGCCGCTACGGTAGCTGTTACAAGCGATGGCTTTGCTAGAGGAATGGGCTTTTTGAGCGCCGCTCTTGCCGTTGGATTCACCAGCATAGGCGGCGGTATCGCCGTTGCTTCTTCCGCTTCCGCTGCTTTGGGCGCACTTTCGGAGAACGACGGTATTTTCGGCAAGGCTCTTGTCATGGTAGGTTTGGCAGAAGGTGTTGCTCTTTACGGACTGCTTGTCGCTTTCATGATAATCTCCAAGCTTTAAGTTTTAGGACAAGGGGGGCAAAGATATGCGTATGTTTGCCATAGCCGACGAAAAAGATGCCCTAACGGGCCTAAGGCTTGCCGGTATAGAAGGTAAGCTTGCCGTAACACGCAAGGAAGTCGAAGAATATGTTGGTGATGTTCAGGCAAACTCGGATATCGCCATTCTTCTGATAACCCAAAATTGTGCGGCGCTCATACCGGAGCTGGTTAAGAAGATTAAGCTCAGCGCAACAAATCCTCTGCTTGTTGTGATTCCGGGAAGCTGTGGCTCAACCAGCGCGCCGGACGCGATTACGCGGCTTATCAGCGAAGCAATCGGAATTAAAAAATAGTCACTATGTTTGAATGCGGTTTCCACGAAACAAACGAGCTGCGTAGCTCTGCGCAAAGTGCGTATGGGAGGGTTCACGACGATGCCAATTAAGGAAACAGATAATAAGCTTGAGGAGTTTACAGGCGCAATCATTGCGGATGCAATTGAGGATTCGAAAAAGATTGTCCTTGAGCTGAGAGAGAAGCAAGAAAAGCTAATCAATAAGGCTGATGCGGATCTTGCCGCGGAGGCTTTGAGATATCAAAACGTCAAAATTGCTGAGATTAAGACCAGAGAAAATCTGCGAATCAAGGCGCGTATGACTGAGAACAAACATACGCTGCTTAAATTCCGTGAAGACAACGCAAACGGAGCGCTCAAAGAGGTCCGTGAAAAAATCGTTGAATTCACAAACAGCGAGGAATATTTGCCGCACCTGAAATTTTTGCTTAAGAAGGCAATCGATTTCTTGGGCTATGGATTTTTGGTCGAGGTTGTGCTGCGGCCAGAGGATATGCACTTTGGAGATGAGCTGATAAGCTCTGTCACCGGAGTCAGCATAGCTGTCTGTGAGGGGAATTTTTCTCTCGGCGGCCTACGAGTTGTTTGTCACTCTAAAGGACAGCGCGTGGATTTGAGCTTTGATACAAGCTTAACCGACATGGTGGGACACTTCTCTGAAATCGCAGGCTTGAAAGTGGACGATTAGAGGCGAAACGCCTTGAAGCTTCTATCTACTAAGCTTTTCTCCTACAATGCATTGATATTAAATAAAAATAGTATTTCTCCGAACGGAGGGTTCCGAAGATGAACACCAACAATTACCATATACACGGAGTGAACGGACCTGTCATAACAGTGCGCGGTGGCAGAAGCCTGCCAATGATGAGCCTTGTCTATGTCGGAAAAGATAGAATTCCGGGCGAGGTCGTCAGCGCAAGCGGTGAAACGACGATTGTTCAGGTATATGAAGACAGCGCGGGCCTGGGCAAGGATCAGCCGGTTTTTCCAACCGACAAACCGATGTCTGTGCTTCTGGGACCCGGAATGCTTTCGAACATCTATGACGGTATTGCCCGTCCTTTGCGCCAAATATCTAACATGGCAGGAAGCTTTATTGCCAAGGGCATTACACTTCCGGCGCTTGATATGGAAAAGCTTTGGGATGTAAAGCTTGAAGTTAAAGAGGGCGATGGCGCTAGAGGCGGGATGATTTTTGCCAGAACGCAGGAATCGGACGCTGTTGAGCATCGCAGCATGGTACCGCCAGAAGTAGAGGGAAAATTTTGCGAAATTAAACCTGATGGGCAGTATAAAGTGACTGACATATTGGCGTATGTTATTGATGAGCGCGGGAAGAAGACCCCTTTAATGCTTGCTCAGGACTGGCCGATAAGACGCTCTCGGCCCTGCGCGAAGCGGCTTCCTATTACGCGCCCGCTTGTTACCGGTCAGCGCGTTATCGACACGCTGTTTCCCGTCGGAAAGGGCGGCTGTGCCGCAATTCCCGGACCCTTCGGCGCAGGAAAAACGATGGTTCAGCATCAGCTTGCCAAGTGGTCGGATGCTGATATAATAGTTTATCTTGGCTGCGGTGAGCGCGGAAATGAAATGACACAGGTGCTTGATGAATTTGCGGAGCTGAAAGACCCTCTTACGGGTCATCCGCTTATGGAGCGTACCATACTCATCGCTAATACATCAAATATGCCTGTCGCGGCGCGTGAGGCCTCGATTTATACAGGCATGACAATTGCCGAATATTACCGCGACATGGGCTATCACGTTGCGCTGATGGCTGACTCGACCTCACGCTGGGCGGAAGCTCTGCGCGAGATTTCGGGGCGTCTTGAGGAAATGCCGGCGGAAGAGAGCTTCCCGGCATATCTGCCCTCAAGACTGGCGGGCTTCTATGAGCGCGCGGGTTACATGGAAACGCTTTCCGGACTGGAGGGCTCAGTCACTGTTATCGGCGCTGTTTCTCCGCAGGGCGGCGATTTTTCGGAGCCGGTTACGCAAAACACAAAGCGCTTTATTCGTACTTTTTGGGCGCTTGACCGCTCACTTGCTTATGCTAGACACTTTCCGGCTATCAACTGGACGACTTCATATTCTGAATACTATGTTGATATTAAAGGCTGGTATGAGCAAAACTTTGGCCCGGAATTTACGAAAATGCGTCAGCAGATAATTGATATTTTGGGCAAAGAAAGCTCGCTCATGGAAATCGTTAAGCTCATCGGTTCGGATGTTCTTCCGGACGACCAGAAGCTGGTTATTGAAACTGCAAAGGTTATCCGTCAGGGTTATCTGCAGCAAAACGCCTTCCACAAAACTGACACGTATATGTCGCCTGCCAATCAAATGGTGATGCTCGAGGTTATCCTTTACCTTTACGAAGAGGCAAAAAACCTTACAACAGAGAACATTCCGCTTAATCAGTTGGTCGACACCGGTGTTTTTAGCGCCATGTACAAAATGAAATTTGATTTGGGCGAGGGTAAGACCAAGGAGAGCTTTATTAAACTCGTGGACGAGTCGATTAATAAGGTTATTACAAGTAACAAATAGAAGAAGGTGATTTGCCTTGAGAATTGAATATACCGGACTATCAGAAATGCAAGGCTCTCTTATCGCATTAGAGGGAGTAACAGGCGTCACCTATGACGAGCTTGCCGAAATAACGCTGGACAGCGGAGAACGCCGCTATGGGCGAGTTATTAAAATCGAAGGCGAAAGAGTTGTACTTCAGGTTTTTGAGGGTACTGTTGGGCTCGACATGGAGCACGTGAACACCCACTTTACCGGAAAGCCGATAACCCTGCCTTTGTCTAAGGAGATTCTGGGACGAATTTTTGACGGCTCCGGCAAGCCCCTTGACGGGCTGCGTGAGGTTTTTCCGGATGAGCGCCGTGATATCAACGGCTCGGCTATTAACCCTGTTAGCCGTAAGTATCCGCGAAGCTGCATCCTTACGGGTATTTCCTCGATTGACGCAACCTCGACCTTAATTAGAGGGCAGAAGCTGCCGATATTTTCGGGAGCGGGCATGAGCCACAATGAGCTGGCGGCACAGATTGTCCGTCAGGCGCAGACAATGGACCAAAACGAGGAGTTTGCAATCGTGTTCTGTGCGATGGGCGTAAAAAACGACACCGCAGAGTTTTTCCGAAAGGACTTTCAGGAGTCCGGCGCACTTGGAAGGGTTGTCATGTATTTGAACATGGCGTCTGACCCAATTATCGAGCGCATTTTAGCGCCGCGATGCGCATTGACAGCAGCGGAGTATCTTGCGTTCCATCACGGCTACCATGTGCTTGTTATCCTCACGGATATGACCAGCTATTGTGAAGCACTGCGCGAATTTTCGTCTTCAAAGGGTGAAATTCCCTCTCGTAAGGGCTTCCCGAGCTATATGTACTCCGACCTTGCATCTCTTTATGAGCGTGCGGGTATGATTTACGGAGAAAAGGGCAGTGTTACGCAGGTTCCGATTTTGACAATGCCTAACGACGATATAAGCCATCCGATTCCTGACCTTACAGGCTACATTACCGAGGGACAGATTGTTCTTTCACGTGATTTGGAGCAAAAGGGCATTTATCCTCCGGTCGGAATTCTGCCGTCCTTGTCCCGCCTTATGAAGGACGGAACGGGCGAGGGCTACACACGTGACGACCACGCGGATTTGGCAAACCAGCTGTTTGCGTCTTATAGCGCGGTTGCTGACGCGAGAAGCCTTGCTTCCGTTATCGGTGAAGATGAGCTTTCCGAAATCGACAAGCAGTATGTTGAATTTGGCAAGCGCTTTGAAAATGAGTTTGTAACTCAAGGCTACAGAGAAAACAGAACGCTTGAGCAGACTCTTGATTTGGGTTGGCTGTTGCTTTCGATGCTGCCAAGGTCCGAGCTTGGCCGTGTATCCGACAATATTCTGGATAAGCACTATACCGGCGCAAAATGAAATGCATACTGATTATTTTATAACACCTGCAAAGGAGGTGGCCGAATAATGGCAACTTTGCCGCCGACCAAAGGCAACCTTATTGCCGTCAAACGCTCGCGTGAGCTTGCGAAAAACGGCTTTGATTTGATGGATAAGAAGCGCAATATCCTTATACATGAGCTTATGACGCTGATTGACAGCGCAACAGTGCTTCAGGCGTGTATCGATCGGACCTTTTCCGAGGCGTATTTCGCCATGCGCGTTGCGAACATTTCCATGGGCGGTGTTGATAATGTTTCAATGGCTTTACCTGTTGATGACTCTGTGCGTGTAAGATATCGCAGCGTAATGGGAGTGGAACTGCCAACGGTTACCGGCATACCTAGTGATACCAGTATTTTGCCTTACGGTTTTTTGGGGACTACCTCCGCACTGGATGATGCCTACAAGAAGTTTACAAAGGTTAAGGAACTGACGATTGAGCTTGCAGAGCTTGAAAACAGCATATACAGACTTGCGTATTATATAAAAAAGGCGCAAAAAAGAGCGAATGCGCTTCACAACATCGTTATTCCCGGACTTGAAGCTGATATTGCCCGCATCGGAGAGCAGCTCGAGGAAAAGGAACGCGAGGAGTTCGTTAGACTCAAGGTTATTAAAGCAAAAAAATAGCAGATGATAAATATAAAACGGACGCAATCAGTGGAATTCGCTGATTGCGTCCGTTTTATGCACAGGGTGCTTTGCTTGCTTATTATTTGCACTGACGCCTTGCGGCTTCGACAACGTGATTAACTAAAACCGAGGTCGTTACAGTTCCGACACCGCCGGGAACCGGAGTTATTGCGCAAACAAGGGGCAAGGCAGCAGTATAGTCCACGTCGCCGCACATGGCACCCTCAACAAAGTTGATTCCGACATCGATGACAACTTGATTTTCGGACAGGTATTCCGCGTTTATTGCTTTTGCCTTTCCGGCGGCGACGATCAATATTTCGGCTTTTTTTGTGACGGCGGGCATATTGACTGTCTTTGTGTGGCAGACAGTTACAGTTGCGTTTTTAGCCATAAGCATAATCGCAAGGGGCTTGCCCACAACAAGGCTTCTACCGATTACTACGGCTGACTTGCCCTTGCAGTCAAAACCATAGTGGTCGAGAATTTCAATGCATGCCTGCGCGGTGCAGGGTGGAAAGCCGCTTCCGCTTCCTGTAAAAACACCGGCAAGCGAGCCGTCTGTGATTCCGTCTACATCCTTTTCGGGGAAGAGAGCTTGACGCACAGCTTCTCCGTCCAAATGCTTTGGCAGCGGCATTAAAATGAGAACTCCATGAATAGAGCTGTCAACATTCAGCTCATTTATTTTTGTCATTAGCTCTGCTTGCGTAAGGCTTTCGGGCAGGAGAACGCGGGTAACCGCGACCCCCACCTTTTCACAGCGCTTGACAGCGCCGTTTTCATAGGCTATATCGTCTCCGCGTTCACCGACGCGGACGATTGCGAGAGTTGGTGTGGCACCGCGGCTTAACAAATTCGAAAGCACCGCTTGAGAACGCTGGTTAATTGCCTCTGCAACGGGTGCGCCTTTTAGTTCAATTGCCATATATTCGTCCTTTCAGCATAGCTTTTCAAATACGTCAGCATAGGTTTTATCAGCGAGTTCGCAGTATTTTGAAAGTAAGGAATCGGTTTCTGCCTTAAGAGCTTTTGCATATTCTGCATTTTTCATTAGACGCACATTGATGAAAATGTTGAGGCTTGCGCCCATAAGAGCTGTTTTGCAGCACAAGACACCCACGCCGACATCGGAAATCATAAGGTTACTGCCCTTGAGGGCGAGCTCGGCATGAAGCTCGATGGCTTCGGCCGCCGTTTTCATAATGGCAAGAGGAGCAGTACAGGCGAATTTTAAAGCGTTTTCCATTACCTCGTCGCGGCTTGGGTCGCTCTTATCCAGACCGTAAGCCTTTGACAGCGGCTCAAAGCACTTTGCGTCCTCGTCTATCAGCGAGAGGAGCTTACTGCGGAGCTCGTCCGCCTTTGCAAGGATTCGCTGAAGGT
>JAGPMA010000018.1 GCA_018053145.1 Oscillospiraceae bacterium
GCCGGATTTTTCCAGCAGCTCCAAAAACGTGGTGAAGTTGAGAGACTGCGCAATCAGGCCGTCAATATCCTGCCGAAGCTGCCCACGCACCGTGGGCTTGCCGTCCTTCTCCGCTTTCCACTCGGTATAGTGCTTGCCGTGTTCCTTGGGCGCAATTACGGAAAGCCCATGCTCTTCGCACAGCTTGTCCGAAACAGCGCGAACCTCCTTGTAGTAGCTCTGCATATTGGAACGATACTTTTTTCCATCCTTGAAGGACACGGAATTGACCACGATATGATTGTGTAAATGTTGCTTGTTGAGGTGGGTACCGATGACTACCTCAAAGCGGTCGCCAAACAGCTGACGAGCAAACTCCACGCCAATCAGATGCACTTGTTCCGGCGTGACCTCGCCTGGTAAAAAGGACTGGATAAAGTGGTAGCCCAAAACTCCGCCTGTCTTGCAGTATTTCTCCTTGGTCGCCTGCATATCCGCAAATGCGCTTTCCACTCCACCGCAGTTGAGGCAGCTTTCGAACAAACGCTTCTCGGTCTTATCTGGATTTACTGCGTATTCGATAGCGCCGTCCAACGTGGTTTTCTGCTCGTTGGCGGCATAGGAAATGGACTGGTCGAGCTGGTTGCGGATGGCATATATTTTCGTAATCGCCATATCAGAACTCCTTGAGCTTTGTCCATATCTGCGCCTGCATATCCAGTACCAGCCGCAAGATTTGCTTTGCTTCCGGGTCGCCGCTACTGTTGACCTTGCGAGCAATCTGATTGACGTTAGTGGCAATACCGGAGTTCTGCCGCACTAGCTCTGCCCACTCCTCTTGTGGGTGGGGCTTCATGCGGCTCCCCATAATTAAATTACGCACAAACGGTTCCACCTTCAGGCCCACCAAATCCGCTTGTTCCTGCAAATGGTCGCGCTCAGCGTCGGTCAAGCGCACGGTGATTTTTCTATCTCTTACTTTCAAACCCATCCTCCTTCCTGTGCGCCATGCCGCACGGGGTTTTAGGGGGAGCCGCGCCCCCTAACAAGCAGCGTCCGGTCGGTTACGACTGGCGCTTTTTCGCATTTTGCCGTCAAAATGCTATGCTTGCAAAAATATTCGGGCGGTCGGAAACCGCACGAATACCGCGCCGCGTTCCGGTACCGTTCCAGCTCACGCCTAGCCTTTGGCGGAACATCCTGCTGAGAAAAAATGCCCTTTTGAAGCATCAGCCACTCGTTATAGTCCTTACCCTGCTCAGGGTGCTCTGCCGTTACATTGACGGTTTCAATATTAGCGATGATGCTCTGTGCTGCACTGCGTCCCACGGTATCGTTATCCAATCTCAGGACGATTTCCCGCACCTCGCGGTGGACTTCGAGATAGGTTTTCAGCGCAATTGGCAGTGTCGATGGAGAGTCTTTTTTCTTCTGATACACACCGCCGAGAGAAAGAACGCTTTGGCTGTGCCAGTCCTTCCCCTGCATTTTCAGTTGGGTGAGATAAGAGAGCGCATCGATGGCGCACTCAAAAACGTGCAACGCAGTACCGGAGAATTCGGAGGTTATGGAAAATCCGTACGCCTTCTCGCTTCCCTCCACCTCCCGCATAAAGCGGTTGCCGGTTAGGGTTCCCCGCAGGGTTGCATAGCGAGGTGTTGCGCCATCGTAGCCGACGAACACAGCGTTGTGGTACTGTGCCTCCTCGTAGATCCTGCCGTTCTGAAAACAGTAATCGAGGATTTCCATATCT
Source organism: Oscillospiraceae bacterium (assembly GCA_018053145.1). GTDB lineage: Bacteria > Bacillota > Clostridia > Oscillospirales > Oscillospiraceae > UBA2658. Next base: position 1,733 of record JAGPMA010000018.1, read on the forward strand.
ATGCCACGACTGAGCAGATAAGCTGTGACGCGCTTGTTATTCGGTGCGCGGACAGGCAGTTCAAACGCCACTTTTTCCTTCGGCGTGGGCTTTGGTGCCGAAAAATTCCGATTTAAAACATGAAAGCCGCACTGCTGATTGACCAGCTGCACGGCTTCAGTGAAGGTTTTGTTTTCAACTTTGATTAAGTATTCCAGTGCGTTTACGCCACCCATTTTGTCGTGTGACCACCAGCACCATTTGCCGTTGGAGATTTTCAGGCTGTCGTGGCTGCGGGTTTTGTACGCACCGCCGCCTATGTGCACCAAATTGTTAGGGTCATAGCGCTGTAAAAAGGTCAGCAAATCCAGCTGCCTCGCGCGCTCAATTTCTTCTTTTGTTACATAGGGCATATTGTTCCTCCGATCCTATAAAAACGAAAAATCCTCCAGACTGCTGCCGGAGGTCACATACTAATATTCAAAAGTTGTTATTTAGGAGTCTCCTGTGAAATCGTCCTCGTACATATTGCCCTTCACAACAAGTGTTCTTGTTGTGGTGTCCGTGATGGTGTTGCCCGCAGCATCGGTTGCTGTTATGGTAAAAGTCAGGGTGTATTTGCCATCAGGGGTTTCCACGGGGATATAGACAATGCGGTTCCTTTGTGAGCTTACTGCATTGACCGGAAACTTGAAACTACCGGCGGACACCTCATCAAGAGTCAATATCTTTGAGCTTTTGCCAAACTTATACTGAGCCGTCACAACAACGTTATCAACATCGCTATAACTCGCCTTAACATTAGCAAAAATCCCATAGCCGCTCTTGGTGCTTCCATATTCGAGCGAGAGCCCCTTATAGTCCGTTATGGACACAGCCGTAATGTCTGCATTGCCGTTGGGAGCAAAAGTTGCGCTAATGGTGTGAGCCGAGGTTGCGTTACTGAACGTATAGGTTGATACAGCACCTACCGAGGAACCGTCTATGGTAACATTCAAAATTTTGTAGCCGGTAGCCGCTGTTATAGAGTACTTTTGGCTTCCTCCGGACACTACCGACGTTGAACCACTGGGGCTTATTGTTCCGCCCGTGCCTGCTGTTGCGGAGATAGTAAAGTATGTGGATACTGGTGCTTGTACGCCACCCCAGCTGGAACCACCGCCAATCGGGATGTATTCAGAGCCGTCAGCTCCGCCCGAATAACTACCAGATGAACCGGCACGAACCGCTTCGGCCGTCGCATGAGCAGCATCCATTCCAGCCGTATCGCCAGACGCTTGCGCAATTGCATAGTCTTTTTTTGCATTCTCTACTACGGCGGCTTGGCTGGAATCTAAATATGTAAGATCGTATTCAGACCAATAGAGACTGTTGCTGTCCGTTGTTCCAGTGCTTGTACTTCCTGTACTTGTACCGCCGCTTAATCCGTCCAATCCACTAAAGTCGAAGTTAAAATCAAAATTGAAGTCGAAATTGAAATCGAAGTTAAAGTCGAAGTTATAATCATCGGCCAGTGCAGGAGCACTGGCCGAAAATATCAGTATGAAAACTAACGCTAAAGACAAAACGGAACGTGATAAAGGCTTTAATATTAACTTATTCATATTTTCCCTCCATATATTAAAGTGTCTCGATATTAACGCAACCGATTAGACCCTTGTAGACCCCTATCTTTATTTCCACGTCGGATTCATATGTATTGCCAGCTTTAGCATTTTCAATACCGTATTTGCTTGCTATGGCGGAAACATCAGAGTTTGGGGGAATCGTTATGGACAGAACACCACGGACAAGCATTGACCCATCATCAAGGTGTCTTGAAGCAAAAACGCACGAGTGATCGGTGCGCAGAGTTGCGGTTACGTCAGTAAATTGCGCAGATACGCCTTTTTGAGCTTCTTCAATGCCAATTTTTGCGCAATCAATGTTGGGCTGAGTGCCATACTTAAAGGTCTTTCTTGAAAGAATGCCCGTAAATGAGCTGGCAGGATATGTTGAAACAATGCGGGAAAATGAACCTTTAGGCTCTCGGAGTGACCATTCATTAGCGTTGTTGAAGCCATAGGTTCCCGCACCGGTAAAGTACGCTATTTGGGGATTAGTCTGAACCCAACTTTCTTCTGTCACGCCGTAAGCGTTATCGCCTGAAGCCTTTATGTACTCGTCCCATGATAAATCCGAATAACTATGCAATCGGGTAATTTCTGCAGGAGTGAGCACGTCGCTGTATATCTGCGCCGTGTTGAACAGATCAGAATATCCGACCCATGCGCCCAGCGCTTCTGCAACGTAGCGCACAGGAACAAAAGTACGATTATCTTTCAGCACAGCCTTTGTGTCCATAGTGACAGATGAAGCAACGCTGTCCTTTACTACGCTGAGAACGCTGTTCCCGATGGTTACGTTTACTGTGGTAGTGCCTTTGGTGATTGTGGCAGTCTGTGTATCCTCGTTCCAGTTCACCGTTGCACCCATTGTTTCAGATACAAAGCGAAGCGGCACAAGCGTTCTGCTGTTTTCATCGACGAACGGTTGCGCATCGGGGAACGTAACTGCGCTTCCGTTGTACTCCACCACAAAAGCGTTGCTTCCGATAACATAAGACGTGCCGGACTTGCTAGTGACCGTTATTTCTTTTGCACTCGCAGAAATGGCAAGTGCAAACATCATGCTGAAAACAAGAACGCTTATTACAATTTTTTTCTTCATAGTGAATCTCCTTATTCTATTTAGTGTTTAAGTATTATTCATTAACGCTAGCGCATATTTCACCTCCGTTCAATCACAAACGCGATTATCTGGCAGGCTATATATGCAGGGGCGATGTAGGAGCACAGGGGGATGTGACGCTTCACCGGGAGATGCCTTGCAAATCCGCAGAGCACTGCGCCAATTCCTGCAAGCAATATGACGATCGCCAGCTCTGATAAACCACATGCAAAGCCGAGCGCACACAAAAGCTTGAAGTCGCCGCCGGGCATTTCGCTTTTTGTTAGTTTTGCCGCAACATAGAATACGGTAGCGGGAACAACTGAGCCAATTATACATTGCCAAAATGAAAAGTCAAAAAGACAAGCGACAATAACAATTACAATTGGAAGTGTGTTTGGTATTTCGCGCCGCTTGTAATCGCTAATTCCGCCAGAAATGAGGACTGCGGAAATTAAAGCTACCTGTACATATTTCATAGGCTCACTCCAGCACATAATTTGTAGCTCTCACCTTGAAATCAAAGGTAATATCATCAAAACCGTATTGAGAAAAGAGCGTTGAGAATGTGATACTGCCCGTAACGGTGAGGGATGGCGGAGTTTCATTTCCTGCGACGGAGCTAATATCTAATGTATATTTGCTCGACATATCCGTGTCGGCGAAGCGCCTAAAATCCGTTTCTGCGCCCTCAACGTCCAAACGAAGGATGTGGTCGGCTCTGTACTCGTCCATAATATTCTTTTCCACAGCGCTGTTACATGCGCGCTGAAGAATTGTTTCCGCATCGTAGTAGCTTTCAAAGGCAGCTCCCATTTCCATAATCATAACGGTTATAAGAAAAAGGAAAAAGAGAAGTCCGATGAAAATAATCGGAACCCCTCCCCTTTTATCACGTAACAGCTTTTTCATGGCTTGAAATACACCTCGCTCATACCTTCGACTTTAACTTTAATTGGCAAAGCCAATTCAATTGGCTCGCTGCCTATTTGCAAAAGTGTAATCTTGTAATTTGCCGACAGCATTACGGCAAAGCTCTGCCGCAGCTGAATTTTGTTCTCGGCAAAGCACACTGCATCAACCTCAATATCCATGTCCTCCAATCCGGGATTTGCAATTTCTCCCAAGATATTTGCTATTTCCGCTTCGTCGTATTGCCCTGTGATTTCGATGCCGCGTACCACTCTGCGACAGATATAGCTTGCGTTATAATATTGCATAATGTAAATGAGAGCTGACACCAAGGCTGCAAAGATAAAAATCAGCATGGCAGTCGTGAGCAGAAAGGAAACCGCTTCGTCGCCCTTTTTATCTCGCAGCAGGCTTCTTAACTTACTTGCAACCGCCATGCTGTGTACCTCCTTTACCAGTTAGCGTTGAGCTTTTGAGCCATCTTGCCGAACATATCCGTGAAAAAGCTGGGGAAAAAGGAGTTGATGGCGATGATAAGTAACCCAATGATAACAACAGCTAACATAGTGGCGAGGGTGGGAGAAAGCTCGTCAGGTTGCTGCCATCCCAACATTTCGGTAAGGTTTGCTTGACCGTCCGCGTCTACGAGTAAAACTTTCTTGCCCAACTGCGTAAGCCCCACGCCGAGATTGACGGCGGTTGTCGACTTGCCGACGCCACCTTTTTGGTTGACAATTGCAATGGTTTGCATGATATTCTCCTTTGACTTGATTTTGGATATTAAAAAACGGCCTGTATTTCTACAAGCCGCATTTTCAATTATTTATTCGTTTTGACTGTAAATTGTTGTTAACATCTGGAATATTCTGTCGTTATCTGCTATAATTGTTTGACAATATGCGTAGCGCTTGCATTTAACGGTCATTTACGAGAAACTCCGTACAGGTTTGCTACATTGTTATGTGAATTCTAGTTTCGTGATTTAGGAATAATCACATTTTGTAGCATTGACCGATATGCAGAAATACTCTGATTCCACTATTAGTAGAAAACAGTATCTTTATTATAGTAACTAAAAGGAGATGTAAGTTTGATTAAGACAATTAAAAAAATAGCTGGTGTTGGGAAATTTAGCAACTACGAAACAAAATCAACTGGGCTTAAAAATGACTTTACGAGGTTTAATGTTATTTATGGCTTTAATACATATGGCAAAACCACAATATGTGACATTATGAAGGATATAAATGAAGATGCCGTTACCAGAACTCAGCTGAGAAAAACGCTACCAACATCACCGACGCAAAATGTAATTATTAATTGTCTTGACCCGGGTGGAGCTGGTAGCGTTCTTTCGCTATCATCAGATTGTTGGAATAACAATACGTTAAAGGATAACATTTTCGTCTTTGATAGCGAATTCATGCAACGCAATGTATTTAGCGGCCTTTCCGTAATTGATGAGCGTGAGACAAAAGAGAATTTTACTGATTTTATCCTTGGTTCTGAAGGCGTTAAACTTGCTTCCGATCTGGAAAAACACAAGCGCGAATTAAATGTGGAAAGAGATGGGCTTAAAAAGTTCATTCCACCTTCGCAGTCTGGGAAAAAGGATTTGGAAATCAAACAATATACGGCGCTAAAAATATCCTCAACGGAAGAATTTCTGTTAGCAGAACAAATTGAAGTGCAGCGCCAAATCAATGAATCCGAGCGCAGAGAAGGTCTTCGTGACGAGATATTGAACTGCAAAGGCATATTATATTCAGAATATACACAAGGCAAAGAATTACTTGCCAAGATTGAAATCATAACTGAAATACTACAAAGAGAATATCATATATCAGCCGATACCATCACGAAAATTGAGAGACATATTCATGATAATATGAATGGTTACCCCAAAGCAATGCAGTGGCTACAGGTCGGTTTTACCAAAGTCGTGAGCAAAAATGAAATATGTCCTTTTTGTGGACAAACAACAGAGAACAATCAGTTTTATCAGGTTCTATCAGAATACTTTAATGAAGACTATCGGCTATATATTGCGAAAGCGCACAATGATCTGGATAACGTTAAATTTGATTGGAGCTTTGCGAATTTGTCATCCACTATATTGCTGATTAAACACACATTTGACAATATTAAAATTTATGATTGCAGACTGCAAAATAAAGAGTCTCTCTTTGATGACTTGCATGATCAAGCGGTATTTGTAGAGGAAGTATTATCGACACTATCTGAAGCTGCTCGAAAAGAGCTTGAGGGTATGGTTGAGAAAAAGCGCGCGACTCCCCAAACTGAATATGCAGTTAATTGTGTAGAATTCATTGATGCAATAGAAATATATAATGAAATTGCAAAAAACTTAGCCGAATTAGTAAACAGTATCAATGCGGATTTGCTTAATATTCAGACTGATATTAACGGTAAACCCCGAACGGGCGAAACATACAGTCTTTCTCAGCAATTGGAACAAATAAAAACACAACGCACGCGGTTAGCGGAAGATACAATATGTGAGTCCTTGGAGAAAAAGTATAATGAGATTGCTAGTCTGGAATATAAAATAAAACAACTATCAGGCGAATTAGACACCAATCAACAGAAATATCTGGAAGAGTACTTTAGTCTCATTAGTGACCTATTCAAAAATCTAGGTGCGCAAGACTTTGAAATAAGTAAAGGTGCTGTCTCAAATAAGGGTTATAAAAAAGTATATGGCATCACAATCAAATATAAAGATGTTCCGGTCACAGATCAAACAAAATGGATTTTTAGTGAATCGGATCGACGAGCGTTAGCTTTAGCAATTTTCATTGCCAAGGTAAAAAAACTTACTTCAGAAAAAAAGAATGATGCCATTGTAATCTTCGATGACCCCGCAACAAGCTTTGACGATAACAGGCTTAAATCTGTTATATCTTTAATATTCGGTCTTTCACAAGACGTAAACCAAGTAGTTGTTTTTGCCCATCACTACAGCTTCGTCTATAATGTCTATTTGATCCATAAAAAGGAAACAACTTTTTTTAAGATTGATCCGATTTCAAATGTATCAGACCTGGGTATTTTTGATTTGATTATTGAAAACGAATTTGGCACTGACCAGTATAAACGGCTCACTCAAATTTTGAAATTCAACGCTGGCGGTTGTAACAGCATAACCATAAACGATTTACGTACATTTATGGAAACATATCTTGATGCCATATTTGCAAAACATTATTATCAAAACAGTTTAGCAGATAAAGATTTCGGAGCGAGAATTGACAAATATAAAGAATTGAGTTTAATAACCGATGCTGTTGCACTCAAACTGCATGACTTTAGGCAGTCGTTCAATCCAGAATCCCACTTATACTTATCAACCAATGTTGAGGATATTAGAAATGGATCATGTAATTTGATAAATTTCTTATTCGAAAAAGTCCACTTGACTGATTAAGTATTGTAAAATCGCATTGAGCACTCAAGCGTTTGGCACGCCTTTGAGAGTAAAAACCCACCCTGTTGCTACCTTCTGGAACATAGGAACAACGAGCTGCTGGAGAATGCTATAGCAAATGTTCTACACCGTTACACATATAATTAGTAAATTGCAACCGTTGGTTGACACGGTGTCATGCTGACTTGGTTGCTAACACTCACCAGTTTTGCTAGCATAACAGTAAAAGTAGGAGGAATCACATAAATGGAAATGTCTGAAAAAATACAGCTACTTAGAAAAAAGGAGTGTCTTTCACAGGAGCAGTTTGCTGAAAAGTTGAATGTGTCAAGACAAGCCGTTTCTAAATGGGAATCGGGGCAGTCTATGCCGGAAATTGAAAAAATCACTCAGATGAGCGTGCTTTTCGGCGTTACGACCGACTATCTTTTAAAGGATGATATGGCCGATGAGCCGGTACTACCACCGTTAGCAGAAAACACCGATGTTAATCCGCGTAAGAACAACAAACGACTTTCCAAGAGAGTAATAAAAATCGGTGGAATCGCTCTTTCGGTTGTCGTTGTCTCCCTATCTGTTTATTTACTTATTGCGAATCACATTGTATTCCTGTCATCCAACGCAAAAATGCAATACTATTTTCTAACCGCAATGACCACAGATAGCAGTTATATTGAAAAAAGCGTTAGCCTGTTTAACGAGATTTATGCCGGAACAAACGATGAAGATAAGGCACTTTCATATTTCGAAAGTGCAGTTGAACAATCAGTTGGTTTTCGAGGAAGATCATCCTTTGAGTTAGCTTCGCTAATCCCACAATTTAGTGGCATGAGCGCCGACAACGAACAGTTTGAAAAATTGCTTGATGGGGCCAACACACTTCTCCTCGCCGTTGATATTGACGACATATGTAACTATCCCGAAAAATATGCCGAAAAGGAAGTGATGATTACAGGTGAGATTTCAAGCATTGATCCTAAGCGCGAAATGATCACTTTTAATTCCGAATATCAGTCTGTATCCAATAATAGTATCGAGCTAAATTACAGTATGGAGAAAGCCTCCGGCACCGGTACCGACTGGGATAATTTGTATCCAGATTCTTCCGCCAGAGTCGCTTACGGGTACTTGAAAAAGTATAGCAATCTCAACGGCAACTACTTAATAATTTATCAATTCATCAGATTGGATGACTTCAGTAGAACAACTTGTGATTCCATTCGGTTAATCGCCGATTTGGCAGTAACCCCTGCTGACGAGCAGGAAGCGCATCCTTATATTCAAAACGCCGTCCCATCATATTACCCATCGGATACTCTGCCCCTTTATCGTATGTATAATGTTCTAAACAGCTCAGATAACGGCGATATAGTTGTTTCATATCAAAGTAACGGCACATTTGAAGAAGTGATTGATTATTACGATGAGATTCTTCTAAAATTAGGTAAAAACTATATTCTTCAAAACCTAGGTGCAAAGGCAAAAGGTCTTACCGCTCTACTACCCGATTCCGATAAGTGTGTATATGTTATAATATCAGACGGTGCAACTGTGTACGGAAAAAAATCTGACAAAGCAACGATAGCTATTGCGATTATGGATAAACAGTCCTATTACGATACAGAAGGAGCTCTAGTCTCCGCGGGCTAAAAGATTGAAATTTTTCTTTTAGTCCAAGATGGTATGATGCTCATATAAATATCAAACAAACCGATTTATCAAGTCTGAGCGATGAACCGGCACATGTAGAACCGAAGAAATTATATTTTTCGAACAGATCAAGTGCTTCATACCTCTGGGATAATGGATAACCAATATGCGTAACTAACACCACTCGAAAACTTTTAAACCTTCCGTAAAGCAAAAAGGACGGCAATCACCGTCCTTTTTGTAAATTGGCTAATTCGGTTATTTCCAAGCCCTTGAAAGATGACTTGTTTCAAGGTGTTCGTGGCTAATACGCGGCTAATATGAGGTTCTGAAAAGCCGTAATAACCCATGATATCGCGTGATATTGTGAAGCAATCAAAAGTAGTGAAAACCCTTGCGCCACAAGGGTTACAGCGCATTGTGTGATATCGCAGGATAAGCGAAAAAAACGGGTGATTAAAACTCCTAAGCGAAAGGTCGCGCGTTCGAATCGCGCCGGGGATGCCAAAACGCTGTAACCACAATTGATTACAGCGTTTTCTTTTTTTATCATAGCTTTTATGTTTGCTTCATTATTATCATTAATCTCTGTACTTCAAATTTATTGACACGCGAGGTATTTTTTAAGGGCTACGTGCGTTCGTAAAACAAGAAGGACGGCAAATATCCGATTAAAAGCTGAATTGCCGCACCACAAAGCCAAAAGAAGGTCATTAGAACAGAGCAATGCATAAAGAACGAACTCGGCAGAATTTTGATTATCTCGTCAAGTTCGGGATTAAATTGCCATGACGACTCGGTAAATAGAATCGAATGAAACAGATTAAATGTCCAGTCAAAGTTTGTCAGCATTCCGGCTCCAATAGCAGCCGGAATAGTCAGGGTAATTGCTCCGGATATTTTCAGTGTGCTTTTTGATACCATCCGATTGATATATATATAAGCCAGCAAAAGTCCAGAAATCAAGCCGAGAAGATAAACGGTGTTGAACAACAGCTTGCAGGCGGCAAAATGATAAGTTGCAACCTGTGTATATTCAAATGTCGGCAGAGCAAATGGCTTGGATGAAAAAGGCGACAGATAATCGAGCATCGCATTGTAATTAAGCATAATTTCTTCACGCGATATCTTGGAGCTTTCGCTTATATTAAGCAGGTCTATATCTACTATATATGGGAAATCGAAAATGTGAATTACGGCAAGCGCAAGCGCAGTCGTAAAAACCAGTACTGTCATGGCAAGCAGAAATCCCGCAATAGCTCTTTTCATGCTATTTCCCTTCGTTAATAATTCAGTTTGCGCCTGAATACTTTTGTTTTGCATCTTTAAATATATTTCCGCCCGAAGCATCGATGCAAACCGTAACCGGTAGCTTATCAACGACGAGGCGCTTAATGGATTCGCAGCCCAAATCGTGAAACGCAATTTCCTCAGCTTCTAGGACATGGCTTGCCATAAGCGCACCTGCTCCGCCTACAGCACAGAAATATACTGCTCCGTTTCGGACAAGTGCCTCACAAACATCCGTCCCTCTTTCGCCTTTTCCGATTATACCCAAAAGTCCCAAATCTAAAAGTCTCGGTGTAAATTTGTCCATACGAATTGAGGTTGTTGGACCACAGGACCCAACGGGCTTGCCGTTTTGCGCCGGTGTCGGTCCTGTGTAATAGATAATCGCTCCGTCCAAATCAAAGGGCAGCTTCTCTCCCCTGTCCAGTAGTTCGAAAATACGCTTATGGGCGGCATCTCTTGCCGTATATACTGTGCCGGAGAGCAGAACCCTATCACCAAATCTTAGTGTGTTTGCCGCGTTTTTTAGTTCATGTATCGTCAATTCTATCATAACGCACCTCGCTATTTATATGAGGGTAACATAAAAGCGGACAGCTGTAAAGCTGTCCGCAAAAAATGTCGTATTTTAAATTGCCTTATGCCTTAAGAGCAGCCTTTGCCTTTTCGGTGAGGGCGGTAAACGCTTCGGGCTCATGGATTGCAATTTCGGAAAGCATCTTACGGTTCATGTCAAGTCCTGCGAGCTTGAGGCCGTGCATGAAGGTAGAGTAGTTCATGCCGTTCATCTTTGTAGCAGCGCTTATACGAGTAATCCAAAGCTTACGGAAATCTCTTTTCTTCTGCTTACGTCCGACATAAGCATAGGTAAGGGATTTCATAACAGCTTGATTAGCCATTTTGTAGTGAGAGGATTTTGCGCCCCAATAGCCCTTGGCCATTCCAAGAACCTTATTTCTTCTTTTGCGCGTCATCATCGCGCCTTTAATTCTAGCCATCTTAAAAGATCCTCCTTATTTGTAGGGAATCATGCGTTTAATCGCAGACTCGTTTGTTGCATCGGCATAAGTTCCCTTGCGGAGCTGTCTTTTGCTCTTTGTGGTCTTTCCATGACCATTGAGAAGATGGGAAGTGTAAGCGTGCGAACGTTTTACCTTGCCGGACTTTGTGAGACTAAATCTCTTTTTTGCTCCACTGTGCGTTTTGAGCTTAGGCATAACGGTTTACTCCTTTGAATGAAATGATTATTTATTAGCAGATGATTGTTTAGGTGAGATAAATATAGACATGCTGCGTCCTTCAAGCTTAGGTTCTTTGTCAAGAACGGCATATTCGGAACATTTCTCCGCGAATTCTTTCAGCAGAACTGCGCCCAATTCTGTATGAGCCATTTGTCTGCCTTTGAAACGGACAGAAACCTTGACACGGTCACCGTCTTGGATAAACTTCTGCGTGCTCTTCAGCTTAACGTTAAAGTCGTTCTCGCCAATACCCGGTGACATACGGATTTCTTTTACTTCAACAATATGCTGATTTTTCTTTGCTTCCTTGTCCTTCTTTGCCTGTTCAAAACGGAACTTACCATAGTCCATAATTTTGCATACAGGTGGTACTGACCCGGGAGCAATTTTAACCAGATCCATGTCTTTCTGCATCGCGATTTCCATCGCTGCCTGCACAGACATAAGTCCAAGCTGTTCACCCGTATCGCTAATAAGCCGAATTTCCTTGTCGAGTATTTCCTCGTTGATCTGATGAGCTAAGTTTGCTATATCAAAACACCTCCAAGCGTAAATAGCGGGGCGAACCCCATAGAAAATGCGGGCGCTCTGGCACCCGCATAAAATACACATAAATAGCCAAAGGCTATACATGGCATATTAACCCAAGCGCACCACTGTGACTAGGTGAGGACGGATACCAACCGAACCTACTTTGTTCTAACTGTGCTAGTTTAACAGCAAAAGCTTGCTTTGTCAATCACTATTTTTCTTCTTAAGCATCTTTCCGTTTATGATAATGTATATTACCATCATAACGAGTCCGACAATTTGAAACGGAAGATGCAGCCACCCAGGAGCGTTTGTAAATATATAGTTTACGGCCAGTCCGCTTGTTGCCAGAAGAAATCCAACGAAAAACAGCCATTGATGCTTAAGCTTCATTTGATTGCCTCCATCAGCTTCACAAGTCTGCTAGTGCCAAGTCTATCCGCTCCCGCAGCAATCATCTTCTCCGCGTCCTCAAAGCTTGAAATACCGCCCGCCGCCTTGATTTTGGTTGCTGGAGTGCACTCCTCGCGCATAATTTCAATGTCGCGCACCGTAGCTCCTCTTTCGGCAAAGCCGGTTGAGGTCTTGATATAATCCGCGCCGGAGCGTGAAACGGCATGACAAATGTCGCGTAAAACGCCCTCTGGTAGCTTGCAGGTTTCGACGATGACCTTGAGCACATAGTCCTCGGTGGCAGCGCGAAGCTGCTTCAGCTCGTCTTCAATTTCGGCGTACTGTCCATTAACAGCCCAGCCGAGGTTGATTACAACGTCGATTTCGTCCGCCCCCTCCTCGATGAGGTGCTTTGCTTCAAAAACCTTAGTCGCGGTGTCGTTGTACCCATTCGGAAAGCCGACAACGGTGCAAATTTTGAGCTTATCTCCGCAAAGCTTCTTTGCCTCATATACATGACTGGGTGCAAGACACATTGAAGCACAGCTATACTTCATGGCAAGCTTAAGATTTTCGGCTATTTCGTCGAACCCCGCATCGGTACGCAGTACTGTGTGGTCGCATATTTTGAGGATATCTTCTTTTGTCATATCAAGTCTCTCCTTTCAAGAATATAACGATTAGTGCCCTGCTTGATATTAAACGGTTTTTCATGTATAATTACCGTCATGCACGATATTTCCCGAAATTTCGGAGGAAACCTATGAACGACATTTTATTTGATTCACGCAGCGAGCTTGACAAACTTCCCTTCGGTGCGGTCAAAGCCGGAGAAAGCATACATTTCGGGTTGAGAACAGCCGAAGCGCTCAAGGTTACCGAGGTAGCGCTGATTGTAATGAACGACCACGACGGAGAAACGACCGAATATGAGCTAGCCCAAGTCTGGCAAGAACACGGTTATGCGCGCTTTGAGGGCAGCGTTATTATAGAAGACACAGGATTATACTGGTATCATTTCGAAGTTGTTGCAGACGGCGAGATACGCACTATCGAAAAAACAGTTAATTGTGCTGCTTTCACAGAATACGAGCCGCGCTCTTGGCAATTGACTGTCTATGCTTCCGATTATATCACACCTTCATGGATAATGGGAGGGGCTTTCTATCATATTTTTGTCGATAGGTTTAACAAAGTCGGTCAATGCCCAATAAAAGACGGCGCGGTTTTAAGAAATGACTGGGGCGGACTCCCCTCTTATAAACCCGACGAAAATGGCGAGATACTTAATAACGATTTTTTTGGCGGAAACTTGGTCGGAGTGCTTGAAAAGCTCCCTTATCTGCACGAGCTTGGAATCACCTGCATTTATCTGAGCCCGATTTTTGAAGCCACGTCAAACCACAAGTACGACACGGCCGATTACTATAAAATCGATCCTTCTTTCGGCGACGATACGATTTTCTCGGCTCTTTGTACGGAAGCTGAAAAACTCAATATCCGCGTAATCTGCGACGGGGTTTTCAATCACACAGGCTCCGATTCTGCATATTTCAACATCTCAAAAACCTACGGTGAGGGCGGTGCATATCAAACCAAAAGCTCCCCCTATTACGAGTGGTACAGCTTTTCGGAATGGCCGGACAAATATGACGCTTGGTGGGGCATAAAAACCCTTCCGCAAATTCGCAAGGAATGCGAAAGTTTCCGTCGCTTCATTTCCGCTGAAAACGGTGTGCTTCAAAAATGGATGTCGCTCGGTGCTTCCGGCTGGAGACTTGACGTTGCCGATGAGCTTTCAGAAACCTTTCTTCGTGAGCTGCGAAAAAGGGTTAAAGAAGAGAACCCCGATGCGCTCATTATCGGCGAGGTTTGGGAGGACGCTTCAAACAAAATCGCCTATGGCAACCGCCGTCATTATTTTGAGGGTGAAGAGCTCGACAGCGTTATGAACTATCCCTTTAAAGAGGCCATTATCAGCTTCGTTAAATCAAGCAACGCCGAAAGCTTGCGTGAAGCGGTTGAAAGCATCTGTGAAAACTATCCAAAGCCCTCACTTGACTGCCTTATGAACATTTTGGGAACTCACGACACCGAAAGAATTTTAACCGTTTTGGGCGGAGCAAATTACAACACACGCGATGAAAAAGCGCAGGCAGCTCTTTCGCAAGAACAGCGCAAACATGCCAAATCCCTCCTGCGTATCGCAACAGCTCTTCAATTCACGCTGCCCGGTGTTCCCTGCATTTATTATGGCGACGAGGCGGGGCTGGAGGGCTATGAGGACCCGTTTAACCGCAGGTGCTATCCGTGGGGTGCTGAGGACACCGAGCTTATACAGTGGTACAAACGGCTTCTCACTGTGCGAAGAAACTGTGCCGTCTTTGCCGGCGGTACATACAGAACGCTTCGCGCCGAAAACGGAGTTTTCGCTTTTACGAGAAGCCTGATTGGCGAAAAAGCAATGACGCTTGTCAACATGGGACACGATGATGTGCTGCTTGAGCTTTCTGATAAGGACAGCGTTCTCATACAAACAAACTGCGAACAAAATAATAACAGCCTCCGCGTTTTAAGCGAAGGCTGTGTGATAGTAAAATTGGCCGAAGCATAATTATTATGCTTCGCCTTTTGCTTTTGCCTCACAATAAATGCAGCGATAAACGCCCTTTTCTTTGTCCGTCAGGCGAAAAACGTGAGGAAGCTCCTGCTCAACAGAGGTAATGCAGCGCGGATTTTTGCATTTAATAACCCCTGTCACCATATCGGGAAGCGTTAGCTTTCTTTTCTCGACTATTTCGCCGTTTTTCACTATGTTAACGGTTATGCCCGGGTCGATGTAGCCGAGCACATCAAGGTTAATGTCAATCATCGAATCGATTTTGATTATGTCCTTTTGAACCGCCTTTTTACTTGAGACATTTTTAATAATTGCAACCGAGCAGTCAAGCTTTGAAAGCTCAAGCACTCTGTATATCTCCATGCTCTTCCCGACCTGAATATGGTCAAGAACGATTCCGTTAATAATTGAATCTATAGTCATTTGTGCACCTCCGTCTTTCTGTTACTCAATGCCGAGCAGCTTCAAAATTAATGCCATACGAATGTACTTCCCATATAGCACCTGTTTAAAGTAGCAGGCACGCTTGTCATTATCGACTGCACGCTCGATTTCATTTACTCTTGGCAGCGGATGCATTATGCAGAGGTCTTTTTTTGCGTTTGCAAGCTTGTCCATTGTGAGAATAAAAACATCACGCAGACGCAGATAGTCCGCTTCGTTAAAGAAACGTTCCTTCTGTACCCGTGTCATATAGAGGATATCAAGCTCCGGCATATCGTCCCAGTTGTCTGTCTCAACATAGGGGATATTGTTTTTTTGAATTACGTCTTTTTTAATATAGCCGGGCAACTTTAACTCTTCAGGAGAAATCAGCACAAAGCTGATGCCCTCATAGCGCGACATGGCGGTTATGAGTGAGTGTACCGTTCTTCCGAACTTAAGGTCTCCGCAGAAGCCAATTTTCAAATTAGTAAGTCTGCCCTTTTCACGATAGATGGTCAAAAGGTCTGTCAGCGTCTGTGTGGGATGATTGTGGCCGCCGTCGCCTGCGTTAATAA
This sequence comes from Oscillospiraceae bacterium, assembly GCA_018053145.1. Lineage (GTDB taxonomy): Bacteria > Bacillota > Clostridia > Oscillospirales > Oscillospiraceae > UBA2658. The sequence goes on from JAGPMA010000018.1 coordinate 17,507, forward strand.
CGGGTATTGAAGCCGCGTTTGCCGCAACAAGCGGTGCGCCTTCTTTAGGATGCCGCATTGCTATAATGTCTGCGTAGCAGCTGATGGTCAGCGCAGTGTCGGCAACACTCTCGCCCTTAGCGGCACTTGAGCTGTTAGCCTCCGAAAAGCCGATTACGCTTCCGCCAAGCTCAAGCATGGCCGCCTCAAAGCTGAGACGTGTACGAGTTGATGGCTCAAAAAACAGCGTTGCAAGCTTTTTGCGTTTGCACTTATCGCAGTATTTATCTGGGTCAGCGATAATGTCCTCCGCTGTGTTTATCAGCGCTTGAATTTCTTCGATGGACAAATCCGTAATGCTAATCAAATCTTTCATTTCGCACCTCCGTTTATCCAGCTTTCGTCCGAGGGGTTATCGCGGAAAGTCAGTATGCGTTGAATGTCATTTTTTGAAATAATGCCGTCCTCTGCCGCCGCCTTAGCCAGAACGTCAAGATTTGTAAGGCTGTAATTCAGCACCTTATCATCAGCAAGGCGCTCAAGCCCTTTTTTCATGTTATAGGTGAATATGCTGACAACGCCGAGAACCTCTGCTCCAGCTTCTCTTAAAACGTTCACGACCTCAAGCACGCTGCCGCCTGTAGAAATCAAGTCCTCAACAACAACAACCTTAGCACCCTTTTCAAGCTTGCCCTCAATCTGGTTTTTACGTCCGTGGTCCTTAGCACCGCTTCTTACATAGCCCATCGGAAGGCCCGTAATGTGCCCGACTATCGCAGCGTGAGCGATACCGGCTGTGCTTGTACCCATCAGTACCTCGCAATCAGGATATTTCTCGCAGACAAGCGCCGCCAGCGAGTTCTCGATTTCCGTGCGTACCTCCGGAGAAGTCAGCGTCAAGCGGTTGTCGCAGTAAATCGGACTTTTGATTCCGCTCGCCCAAGTAAACGGCTCATCGGGTCTTACAATTACAGCGCCAATAGAAAGAAGCGCTCTTGCAATTTTTTCTTCCATAACATCATTCCTTTCGTTATCTGAAAGCCTTAAGCTCATAGCTTATGGCTTTTTATTCCCCTAAAAACTCTCTTAAGCAGCGGTTATAGGCCTCCACAGGGTCGTCTGCACCCGTAATCGGTCTTCCGACGACGATGTAGTCACTGCCCAATTCACGTGCTTTTTCAGGCGTTGTGATTCGCACCTGATCGTCGGCCTTGCTGTCGGCAAAGCGCACTCCGGGCGTTATAGTAAGAAAATCTTTTCCGCAGCGTTCCTTGACTTTTCCGGATTCGAGCGGTGAGCAAACAATTCCGTCGAGTCCTGCCCTTTTCGTGTTCTCGGCATAGTGCAAAACAGTTTCCTCGAGGCTTTTTCCGACAAGCAGCTCCTGCTGCATACGCTCCTCGCTTGTCGAGGTTAACTGTGTTACCGCAATCAAAAGCGGTCTTGTACCGTCCGCACGCACCAGGCCCTCCAATGCGGCTGACATCATGGCTTCCGTTCCCGAGGCGTGAACATTGCACATATCAACATCGAATGCCGAAAGAACGGACATTGCCTTCTTTACAGTATTCGGAATGTCATGAAGCTTAAGGTCAAGGAATATTTTGTGTCCGCGTGCCTTAATTTCGCGCACAATGCTCGGCCCTTCTGCGTAGAAAAGCTCCATACCGATTTTGACAAAGGGCTTATTCTCTTTAAATTTGTCCAGAAAAGCAAGTGCCTCTTCCCTGCCGCTGAAATCACAGGCTATAATTACATCTTTTGCCATTAATGTGCACCTCCGATAATTTCACTTATTTTTGCTATTTTGTATTTTTCCATAACACGCGGTAAGTCCTCAATAATTTCCTTGCAGGCAAACGGATTTTTCAAATTAGCAGCTCCCACCTGAACTGCGCTTGCGCCCGCGAGCATCATTTCAATAACGTCCTCGGCACTCGAAACGCCTCCCATGCCGATTATCGGAATCTTTACCGCCTCAAACACCTGATAAACCATACGCACCGCAACAGGAAAAATTGCACTGCCCGAAAAACCGCCCATTTTGTTTGCTATGACGGGTTTTTTTGTTTTAAGGTCAATTCTCATAGCGAGAATCGTGTTTATCAGGCTCAAACCGTCCGCTCCCGCTTCTTCGCAGGCGACAGCGATTGAAGCTATGTCCGTTACATTGGGGCTTAGCTTAATAAATACTGGCTTACTCGTAACCGCCTTGACCGCTTTTGTAACCTGTGCTGCCGCTTTTGGCGATACCCCAAAGCTCATTCCGCCGCCGTGCACATTCGGACAGCTGACATTGACCTCTATTATGCCGACGTTTTCCTGCTTATCCATTGCTCTTGCGCATTCAACATATTCCTCAAGCGAAAATCCGCTGATGTTTGCTATTACAGGCTTTTTATAAATTTTAGCCAGCTGCGGAAGCTCATACTCACAGACAGCCTTCAGCCCCGGGTTTTGAAGCCCCACCGCGTTTATCATTCCGCCCTCGCATTCCGCAATCCGCGGTGTCGGGTTACCGAAGCGTTCTTCAACTGTTGTACCCTTGAAGGACAGGCTACCCAAAATGTTGATATCATAAAGCTCCGCAAATTCCTTCCCAAAACCGAAGGTACCGCTGGCGGGGATTATAGGGTTATCGAGCGTAATACCGCTCAGCTTGACCCTTGTGTCTACCATATTATCTCCCCCTTTTCCAGAACAGGCCCGTCCTTGCAAATGCGCTTATTGCCATACTTTGTCTTGCAGCTGCAGCCCATGCAAGCACCGAAACCGCAGCCCATGCGCTCCTCAAAGCTAAACTGTCCGTCAGTCTTTGAAGCATTATAAACGGCCTTAAGCATCGGCTCGGGGCCGCAGGAAAAGGTGTAGGTATAATCTTCGCAATCCTTGAGCGCGTCCGTTACGAAGCCGCTTGTACCATAGCTTCCGTCGACAGTTGTAACGAAAACCTCAATTCCGAGTGCGCGAAATTCGTTTTCATAAAAAACCTCGGACTTTGAATTAAAGCCGAGTATCGCGATTGGGCGTTTTCCCTCCGTAATAAGCTTTTTCGCCAGCAGATACATTGGCGGAACACCCACGCCGCCGCCAATTAGAACTGGCTTATCTCCGCTTTTTGCAGTGTCATAGCCGTTGCCAAGCCCTATTAAAAGGTCAAGCTTTTCTCCGCTTTTCATGCCGCAAAGCTGCTCTGTTCCCTTGCCGACAACCTTAAAAATCAGAGTTAATGTTGAACCTTCAAGGTCACAGACCGAAATCGGTCGGCGGAGATAAAAGCCCTCCAGCTCAATGTTCACAAACTGTCCGGCGGCAGTGATATCGCTTGTGTCGCCAACAAGCGTCATTTTGTAAACATCACTTGTTAGCTTCTCGTTATTTTCTATTGTAAAAAGGCTCTTCTTCATATCAACCCTCACCGCTATGCTTATGCTTTTCGCAAAATGTCTCGTCTTCCCAAACAGGAACACCGTCAACCATAGTCATAAGGCACTTTCCAAAAACCGCTTCGCCCTCAAAGGGTGTTGACCTTCCTTGCGAGAGAAAGTCGTTAGCGTCAACAACATATTCCTGGTTCAAATCAAAAACCGTTAAATCCGCCGGAGCGCCGATTTTAAGCTCGCTTCCGATGCCAAAGCGCTTTGAGGGATTGCCCTGCATCAGCTCAATCAGCTTTTCAAGCGTAATTAGGCCACTTCGCACAAGCTTTGTATATAGAATCGGAAAAGAGGTTTCAAGCCCGACAATTCCGTTTAAGCTATTCCGTAAGCCGCGTGATTTTTCCTCTTTTGAGTGCGGAGCATGGTCGGTCGCTATCATATCAATCGTTCCGTCTATAAGGCCTTCAAGCAGAGCCTTCCTGTCCTCCGAGCTTCTAATTGGCGGATTCATGCGAAATCGTCCGTCATCCTGCAGGTCTTCATCGCAAAACACAAGATAGTGCGGAGCGGTTTCACAGCTTATCGGCAGCCCCTCCGCCTTCGCCTTGCGAATCAAATCGACGCTCTCTTTTGTTGATATGTGGCACACATGGTAATCACAGTGTGTTTTTCTAATGAGCTCAATATCACGCTCGACCTCGCGCCATTCACTTTCTGAGGAAATTCCCTTATAGCCGTTTTGCCTTGCGTATTCTCCGTCGTGTATGCAACCGCCGTTGAGTAGTTCGTTGACTTCGCAGTGTGCGGCGATAATTTTGTTGAGAGCCTTGGCCTTAAACATTGCTTTTTCCATCATCTCTCCACTTTGAACGCCGACACCGTCATCCGAAAACGCAAGCGCCAGCCACGCAAGTGTGTCCATGTCGGATAGCTCCTGCTGCTTTTCGCCGACTGTGATGCTCGCATAAGGCAAAACGTGCACGAATGCTTCATTTTCGATTATCTCAAGCTGCAAGTCCAAATTTTGAAGGCTGTCCGGCACAGGATTCAGGTTTGGCATAGCACAAACAGTTGTAAATCCGCCGTGTGCCGCCGCTTTGCTGCCCGACAAAATGGTCTCTTTATAAGAAAAGCCCGGCTCTCTTAGATGTACATGAACATCTATAAGACCGGGAAAAACGAAACAATTATTCATATCAAAAACGGTGACGCCGGAAACGGGAGAAATAAAAGGTTTAATATCGGCAATAATGCCGTCTTCTAACAAAACATCTTTTTTGATAAAAGCCCCATCAAAAAATACAAATGCGTTTCGAATAAGGTAACTCACCCGACAGCCCTCCTATCAGCCCCAATTTCACGATATGTTACCATGAGAACGTGGCTGTGTCAATATCAATTTTGTGAACATTTTGATTTTCCCTATAATAACACATATATCAAAATATAAATAGATGCAAAACGGAAAACACAAAATATTGTGCATTCCATTAAAAAGCTTTCCCTAACAAACAGGAAAAGCTTTTATATATATTCTTAGTTCAAAATATGGCACGCGGCCCAATGCCCCTTATCGTATTCCTTGAATTCAGGAGTTGCTTCCTTGCAAATCGGTTTAACATAAGGACAGCGCGTGTGGAATCGGCAGCCTGTAGGTGGATTCTTGGGGTTTGGAATATCGCCCTCGAGCACTATGTGCTGTCTTGCGCGGGAGATTTCCGGATCAGGAACAGGAACCGCGGACAAAAGCGTTTTTGTGTAGGGATGGAGTGGATTCTTATAAAGTTCATTGCTTTCGCAAAGCTCCACAAGGCAGCCCAAATACATTACGCCGATGCGCTTAGAGATGTGACGAACCACGGACAAATCATGCGCTATAAAAAGATAGGTTAAGCCGAGCGTATGCTGCATATCCTCGAGCATATTAACTATCTGCGCCTGAATCGATACATCAAGCGCCGAAATAGGCTCGTCGCAAACGATAAATTCGGGCTTTACGGCTAGGGCACGGGCTATGCCGACCCTTTGCTGCTGCCCGCCCGAAAACTCATGAGGAAAGCGGTTTGCGTGCTCTGAGCTAAGTCCGACCTCATTAAGCAAGGACAGCACCATTTCCGTCCGTTCACTTTTGGTTTTCGCAAGCTTATGAGCAACAAGAGCCTCTCCGATTATTTCAGCAGCAGTCATACGCGGGTCGAGAGAAGCTGAGGTGTCCTGAAAAATTATCTGCATTTTGCGCCTATATGGCATCATGTTAACCGAAATTGCTTTTGATTTTTCCAAAAGCGGTTTGCCGTCCTTTTCAAACAGTTGCTTACCGCTCTTATCAAGCGAAGGTATTTTAAATCCGCCGCTGTCAAAGATTGCCTTTCCGTCGTAAACAATGCGGCCGGTGGTCGGCTCATAAAGACGCAGAATCGTTCTGCCCAGAGTAGTCTTTCCGCAGCCTGACTCCCCCACCAGCCCAAGCGTTTCACCTTTTTTAATTTCAAACGAAATATTCTCAACCGCTTGCACTCCCGGACCTTTAACGCCGTTAACATGAAAGTATTTATGAAGATTCTGTACTTGGAGAAGCACCTTGTCATCCATTGCTCTGCCCCTCTTTCTTCATTTTTTCCCGAACCTTCAGCCAGCAGGCACAGCGGTGTCCGTCACCTAGTTCAACATAGGGAGGCATTTTATCAAGACAAATTTTCATACAAAACTCGCAGCGGGGAGCAAAAGGACAGCCCGCAATTCGAGCGCACATATCAACAGGCGCACCTTTAATCGAGCTTAGGCGTTCGCTTTGTTCTCCATCCAAGCTCGGAACCGACCGCAAAAGCCCTCTTGTATACGGATGAGCAGGTTTATAAAAAACGTCACTAACCGTGCCCTGTTCAACAATATGTCCGCCGTACATAACAGCAAGCTTGTCACATATTTCGGCGACAACACCGAGATTATGAGTGATAAGCACAATGCTCATTCCTGTTTTTTTCTGTAACGACTTCAACAGCTCAAGAATCTGAGCCTGAATTGTAACGTCAAGCGCTGTTGTAGGTTCATCGGCAATCAAAAGCTTAGGAGAGCAAATCAAGCTCATTGCAATCATCACTCTTTGAAGCATTCCGCCGGAAAACTCATGCGGATATTGCTTCATACGCTTTGCCGCATCGCTTATTCCGACAAGCTCGAGCATTTCAACGGCTTTTTTCCTCGTATCCGCCACCGAGATATCCTTGTTATGTGCGCGATAAGCCTCAATTAGCTGGTTTCCGATTGTGAATACAGGATTAAGGCTTGTCATCGGGTTTTGAAATATCATTGCCGCTTTATTACCTCGAAAATCGGCCATCTGTGCTTTGTTAAAGGCGAGCATGTCCTCTCCCTCAAAGCTTACAGAGCCGTCAATAAGCTTTCCCGAAGCTTGGAGCAAGCCCATAATAGAATAGGCCTGAGCGCTTTTTCCCGAGCCTGATTCTCCTACAATTCCCATAACCTCGCCATAACCCAGCTCATAGGATATTCCGCCGACAGCCTTGACCTCACCGGCCGGCGTAAAAAAGGAAACCTTTAAGTCCTTGACTTCCAGCAATGCTTTATTTTTTGAAATACGCAAAGGAAGCTTCCCTTCTTTCTATTTCTTCAGTCTTGGGTCAAGTGCATCACGTAGTCCGTCACCAATAAGGTTCAGGGATAATATCAAAACACTCAGCAGAATTGCCGGCATAACAAGCCGATAGCCATAGGTCTCAACACCGCCTAAGGCTTCCGCGCACATAGAGCCAAGGCTTGTCATCGGAGCCGCAACTCCGATACCAAGGAACGAAAGGAACGATTCAAGAAAAATAGCCTCAGGAATTTGCAAACAGGTCGTAACAACAATCTGTCCAACACAGTTGGGCAGAAGATGCCTTCTGATTATGCGCCCGGGCCTTGCGCCAAGAGCACGAGCCGCTGTGATGAACTCCTGCTCCTTAAGCTGAAGAATCTGACCGCGAATAATTCTCGCCATTGTAACCCAGTAAAGAAGTGCAAATGCGACAAAAAGAGAAATCAAGTTTGGCCCCATCAAACCGACGAGCTTGTGAACAGCTCCGTCACCGCCGTTTTGGAAAGCCACTAACGCGGGTTTAAGCGCGGTTGATAAGAGCAGAACAATAAGCACATCCGGAAGTGAGTAAATCAGCTCAACAAAACGCATCATTACCGAATCGACCTTACCGCCCGCAAAGCCCGAAATTGAGCCATATGCAGCGCCGATAAGCAAGACCAATATTGCGGCGAATATTCCAACGAGCATTGAAACTCGCGTGCCTAGCATAAGGCGAACCATAATATCACGCCCGTACTTGTCCGTTCCGAAGACGTGCGGAAAGACCTCTTCGCCTAAATCGATACGCTCCAACTCCGCTTTGGAATATCCAAAAGGCTTTAAATTAATATTGTTTTCTTTTTTAAATTCGTCTATATCAAGCTTCGAGACTTTAACAGTCGCCTTTATCTTTGCGATATCAATTGAGCTAAGCTCAGAGCCTTTTTCCTTTTCCGCTTTTTCAAGAGCCTCCGCAAGCCGCTCCTCTTCGTTGCCGGAAAAGCTGTCAAGCAGCTTTTGGTCCTCAAGCGAGTAGTGCCAGGGGTAAAGATTTTCCGCGCCCTTATTAAATTCATCGTAGCCATATGGCACCAGCACCGGTCCGGCAAAAGCAATAATAATATACAATATTAGAACTATGGCAGCCACCATCGAAGCCTTATCTTGTATTAATATGTGCAAGGTTTGTTGCCAAAAAGAGGTGTTTTTATGCGAAAGAGAGCCATTTAAATGCTCATTTTCGCTTATTTGAGCGAAATCCGCGTCGTTAAAATCCAATAATTTCTCGATATTCGGCTGTAATGAACCGAATTTTGCGTGTTTCATTTCGTCTGACATTTTTATTTACCTCCCTTTGCAAGGCTAATCCGAGGGTCAGCCGCCCTGTAAAGCAAGTCTACAAAGAAATTCATCAGTATAATAAATGCCGCAAGAAAAATCGTTGTTCCCATTATCAGCGGGTAATCGCGGTTAAGTATACTTTGCACAAAATATCGTCCAAGTCCCGGAACGGAGAAAACGGTTTCAACAACAAAGCCGCCGCAAAAAGCAAAAGCGATTTGCGGTCCAAGATATGTAATGACAGGAATTATAGCGTTTTTCAAAGCGTGCTTGAAGATGATTGCAGGTGTTTTAAGCCCTTTTGCATAGGCTGTTCTGATGTAATCCTGTCCTAACGCATCAAGCATCGAGCTTCTTACTTGCCTTGCCGTATAACACATCGGATATAAGCCGAGTGCAAAGCACGGAAGTATATATGCTCTCACTCCGAGGGAGGCATTGAAAATAGTCGGAAACACCCGCAAATCATCGTTGCTTCCGGCAAAGGTCGTAAGCAACAAGGAGGCTATAACAAAGCTCGGCATTGAAATACCGACAGTACAGATTATCCTTAACAAGCTGTCAACCCACTTTCCGCGGTAATATGCGGATAAACAGCCAAATGTAAGCCCGACCAATGTTGCCCACAAAATTGCAAAAACCCCAATGCTTGCCGAAACGGGAAACATTTCTTTGATAATATCGAGTACGGGACGGTTCGTCTGCATTTTAATCGAAACGCCCATGTCTCCCTGCAAAAGGTTTTCAAGATACTTACCAAGCTGAACAATAACCGGCTTATCCATCCCATATTTCTCATTTAGAGCGTTAATAGTTGTCTGCGAGGGCGATTTTTCGCTCAGCCAAGGGCTGCCCGGTATGCTGTTCATCAACAAAAAGGTGAGGCTTGCAACAACAAGCAACGTTACCAGTGCCATGCCCAGCCTTTTTAATGAGTACTTTGCCACATCTTCACCTCCCGCAATATTTTTGTATATATCATAGTCTTAGTGCATCTGCGCTATTTTGACATAATATTTCCAAACACGTAATAGTATACTTCTGAAATTCTATTTCAAATATACAATTCAGTCAAGCAATTCATGAAAATGGGTATTAATCGAAATTAAGCCGATTTTTTATCTATTATATTTGGGTGGTCAAGTATAACGTTAAGCCCGTCCGAATATGCTTTGATAACAGCAAGGACAACTATTCAAAACAGTTGTCTTTAATGAATTGCTTACAGTTTTTGCGATTATTTGCGAAAGCGAAATATTATAAGAAAGCCGGAGGTAGTTATGGAAATGAATACGATTGGAAACACAACTCGGCTATGCGGCAGCATTGATGGTAAAGCGAATTTTTCGCATATCAGCCGCAATAGGAAATTTTACACTTTCAACTTAAGAGTACCGAGGCTTTCCGGTGCGGAGGATGTTATCAATATTGTTTGTGATGAAGAAAAATTGCGCCTTCTTGAGCCGGATGAAAACACAATGCTTCGCGTAACAGGCGAACTCCGCTCTTATAATAACAAGAGCGGAGTCGGAAATCGTTTATTAATTTTCGTTTATGCAAACGACTTGGAGTTTTGCGAAGATGAACCGGAAAACTCAGTTTCTCTCCGCGGAACAATATGCAAGCAGCCAAGCCTTCGCGTAACGCCTTTGGGACGGGAAATCTGTGATGTGCTTGTTGCCGTCAATCGTCCCTTTGGGAGAAGCGACTATCTCCCCTGCATTACCTGGGGGCCAAACGCCCGCGATGCCTCGCTTTGCGGCGTTGGAGACACGGTTGAGCTAGCAGGAAGGATTCAAAGCAGAAATTACATAAAAAACGCAGATGGCAAGCAGCTTAAAAAAACGGCCTATGAGGTTTCTGCCTCGTCCTTGGAAAAGGTATGACGGGTTCATCGTTTTGGTTATTTAGAACTTTAAAGTTGCAAAATAGTCTTCGGGTGTTTCCGCTCTGCGAATTAGCATTGCCGAGCCGTCCTCACAAAGCATTACCTCGGCGCTGCGAAGCTTTCCGTTGTAGTTATATCCCATCGAATGCCCGTGAGCACCTGTATCGTGGATAACCAAAAAGTCACCGTTATCGACTCTGGGCAGCCAGCGATCGATTGCGAACTTGTCGTTATTCTCGCACAGTCCGCCCACAATGTCATAAAGATGATCGGCCGGCGCGTTTTCCTTGCCCATAACCGTAATATAGTGATAAGCGCCGTACATTGCCGGACGCATAAGGTTGCAGGCACAGGCATCAACCCCGATGTATTCCTTGTGGATGTGTTTCTGATGCAAAGCGGTTGTAACCAAGCAGCCGTAAGGCGCAAGCATAAATCTGCCAAGCTCAGAATAAAGCGACACATCGCCCATTCCGGCGGGTACAAGAATTTGATTAAACACCTTTCGTACACGGTCGCCGATGTCAAGAATGTCAGCTGACATTTGATCTTCACGATAAGGAATACCAATTCCACCGGAAAGATTAATGAAGGTAACATGAACATCAAGCTCATTTTTAAGCTCTACCGCTAAGCGGAACAGGGTTGCGGCAAGCGTTGGATAATAATCGTTAGTGACAGTATTACTTGCAAGGAAGGCATGAATTCCAAATTCCTTGACGCCCTTATCTCTTAAAAGGCGAAAGGCTTGAAACATCTGCGGCTTTGTAAGGCCATATTTAGCGTCGCCCGGTGTGTCCATTATTGTGTTGGAAATTTCAAAGTTTCCGCCGGGATTGTAACGGCAGCAAATCTTCTCGGGTATGTGTCCGATAGTTTTTTCAAGATAATCTATGTGAGTAATATCATCAAGATTAATTATCGCTCCAAGCTTGTCGGCAAGAAGAAAGTCTTCGGTCGGAGTTTCGTTTGAAGAAAACATTATGCTCTCTCCGGAGATTCCGCAGCGCTCACAGAGCATGAGCTCTGTAAGTGAGGAGCAGTCCATTCCGCAGCCTTCCTCATTAAGGATTTTTAAAATTGCCGGGTTGGGTGTTGCCTTGACAGCAAAATATTCCTTGAAGCCCTTATTCCAAGAAAAGGCCTTGTAAAGCTTTCGTGCGTTCTCGCGTATTCCCTTTTCATCGTAAAGATGGTAAGGTGTGGGAAATTCTTTGGAAAGCTCTTTGAGCTGCTCAAGCGAAACGAACGGCTTTTTCATTGTCTTTTCTCCTTTGTTTTATTAGTTAGTTAGCTAAAGAAAATAGTGTTACAGCAAATATATCAGAAATCTCAGCATTTTGCAATTCGTAAAATGTTCCTAACCTTATTTATTTTTAAAGGGTATTTTGTGGCTTTCGCCTGTTTTTTCCAATGTTGTAGGGCGCGCTCATCTAACAATCATTATTTGGCTGATAACGCTCTGCTTTTGTTCAGTAATATTTTTCTCGTTTCACTAAATAAAATATTCAAAGAACATCGAGCCGCCCAAAAGGTGCAGCTCGATGTTTTACTGTTTGATATAATGAATTACGCCGCAGCCTTGGAGGTATAGGCAAAGTAGAAGCAGCCAATAGGAGAATAATACATTCCCTTAATTGAGGGGTCGAGCATATACATTTGAGTGTAGAAATAAATTGGGGCAACAACATAATCCTGACCGATTAAAATATCCTCAGCGTCGTGAAAACACTTCATTCGCTCTGCAGAATCAGTGGCAGCTTTTGCCGCATCTATCGCTGCGTCGTATTCAGCATTGCTATACTGTGACAAATTGTTGCCATTGCCTGTATACCACATGTCAAGGAAGGAACAGGGGTCGTTATAGTCAGCAGACCACGAATCACGACAGATTGAATAGTCGCCGTCATTACGGCTTTGCAGCAATGCTGCCCAATCCTGGTTATTAAGAGTAACCGTAACTCCAAGCTCAGTTTTCCACATCTGCTGCAAAGCTTCTCCTATTGCCTTGCTTCTATCATCAGTGTTATATAGATATTCAACCAATGGGAAGTCGTCGCCGTTTGGATATCCGGCCTCCGCTAAAAGCTGACGGGCTTTTTCGCAGTTCGCTTCATAGTCATCGGTTTTCGCTGAATAGTATTCGCCGCCGACCGAACGGAAATCGTTTCCCTCGGCACCCTTCGCGTCATAAACACCATAAGGAACAAAGCCGGTCGCGGGAATTTCACCGGTTTGCGTTACTTTTTCAATAATGTAGTTTCGGTCAATTGCCAGGGCAAAAGCTTCGCGGACACGAACATCGTTAAACGGCGCTTTGAAAATATTAAAGCTTGCAAAATATGTTCCCAAGTTTTCCACAACACTGAGCTTATTGTCCGCAAGAAGTGTGGACACTTCATCTACCGGTACACTCTCGATAAATTGGAGTGTTCCGCTGTTAAACGCGGAAAGTGTGGAATTTGCATCATCCATTAAATAGAAGGTGATGGAATCGGGACCCAGATTAGCTGCATCGTAATAGTTCTCGTTCTGAACGCCCTTGATGAAGGAGTTGTGACTCCACTCACTCATTTTGTACGGGCCGTTTCCAATATATGTTGCGGTATCAAAGGTCCACTGATCCCCCGCCGATTCAATCATGTCTTGACGAACCGGATACGTTGCGGGAAACGCACAGATTTCTTCAAAATACGGGCATTCGCTATTTATTGTGACAACAAAGGTACTATCATCGGGGGCGGAAACTCCAAGTGTTTCGGGCTCGGCAAAGCTAATGACTTCCATCTGTTCTTCTTTTCCTGTGTCCGCATTGGTTTTAGTTTCGAACTGGCCTGTAGGTGTTCCGCTGTTAACCTCGTCAAAGCCCTTAACCATATTGATAATGTATGAGTAAGCCGCTGCCGTTGCCGGAGTAGCAAGGCGCTGCCAGCTATATACGAAATCATTGGCTGTTACAGGCTTGCCGTCGCTCCACTTAGCGTCGGAACGGATTTTGAAGGTATATGTAACTGTGCCGTCGTCATTTGCTACTTTTTCGACGGATTCAGCCTGTCCCAGAGCAAGAACTGCCTTGCCAGAGCCATCGTCAACCCACTTATAAAGACCTTCAAAGAAGTGCTCAATCAAAATAGCACCGTCTACCGCGCAATTGAGCGCGGGGTCGATTGTTTGGGGTTCCGGTGCAACGCAAACGGAAAGGTCAAAGGTGTCGGCCGCAGCGGCAGACGGAGCTGTTGATTCCTCGGTTGTCGCGGTTCCGCAGCCAGCCATTACACCTATTAACATGATTAGCGCAAGCGCTAACGTAAAAATGGTTTTTGAATTCTTCATTATTTTACCCCCATAATATCCCATATCTATAGCAATTTAAGTAAATTTCGACACATTTGCAATACTAAACTAATCTAGCACATTCTAGCATAACAACATTTTGTTGTAAAGGAAATTGTGCATATCTCTAACTTCGAAGCTATGCTAAGTGCCAATAAAAATAGTTGTTTTCAAAGCTTATATTGAGCTTACCGCTATCCTTAAGCCATGATAAATATGAGCGAACCGTACTGCCGACAAGAATGTATTGCTCGACATTCATTGTAAGATTGTATCTATCAAATATTCCCTTAAGCAGCGACTCAAAGGTTTGCGGCTGAGCGCAAAGGGATAGTATGGTATCTGCAATTTCAAAAGCCTTGCGTCTGTTGAATTCCACAAGCTCTGTTAGATTCTTTGCCGCCTCAGCGTGAGCCGGAACAAATATTTCGCCCTCCATACTGTTAACCAAATCTAAAGTTTCAATATATGATTTAACGTCATAGATGAAGCCGATTTGGTACTTTTCAAGAGTAGTTTTACTGCTGATGCAGTCGGCCAGAAAAACTGTGTTGTCCGGCGTGCGTATTCCGACCATATCAAAAAAATGACCGGGCAGCGGTATCACTTCGAGCTCCTTCGGAAAGCTTGCATCGCAAATGTCTAGGGCGTCACTCTCCTCTGCAAGTAAAAACTTATGTCTCATATCCATGAATGGATAGCCGCCGTAAAGGAAAGACGGTTCCAGAATAGGATGCTTTGTGAAATCCGCTTCAATGCCTTTTGCATATATTTTGCAGCCGCACTGCTGCTGTAAGTAACGGTTTCCGCCGATGTGATCGGCGTTCGAATGCGTATTTATGATACCTTTTAATACCCACCCGTTTTCATCCAGTATTTTTTTAACTTTGCGCCCTGCATCTTTATCATTTCCACTGTCAATCAGATATACATCGGATTCATTTTGTTTGTATAAACCAATTTTTGCGGGACTATTAATATAATAGCTCTTCTCCCCAACCTGTATTAGCTCGAACACTCTCTATTCCCTCTTTCTCGAATATGTGCTGAAAGCATTATAGCATAGCGAAAGCTATTTAAAAAGCATATACCTTGACTTCTTGCCTTGCGCTTTTTAAAGTGTTAAAATATAGAAAATTGATACTGAAAGGCTGATTTTATGGTAATATATTTTTCCGGCACAGGCAACAGCCGTTACGCCGCAGAAAGCATTGCTAAGCTAACAGGCGATGAGCTCGTTTGTGCAAACGATTATATCAAAGCTGCAAAGGCCGCAAATTTCAGCTCTGAAAAGCCCTATGTTTTTGTCGCTCCTACGTATGCGTATCGGATACCTCGCGTCTTTAAAGAATTCATTGAACTCAGCTCATTTAGCGGCAGCAAGTCAGCTTATTTCGTTATGACCTGTGGCTCTGGCATTGGAAATCCTGACAAATATAATAAAGAGCTTAGTGATAAAACTAATTTATACTATATGGGCGTGAAGATGCTCAAAATGCCCGAAAACTATATAGCCATATTTGAAGCACCCAGCAAAGCTGAATCTGAACTTCTGATTCAACAGGCAGACAAATCCTTAAAAGCGCTTTCCGATATTATCTTAAGCGGCAGTGAATCACCAAAAGAGAAAATCGGAGTTTTGGGTAGTTTTTTGAGCGGCCCGATAAACACATTCTTCTATAAACACATAATTAGTGCAAAGGGCTTTAACGTAACCGATAAATGCATAAGCTGCGGGAAATGCGAGAAGCTTTGCCCTGTTAAAAATATTAAGCTTTGTGACGGAAAACCCGTTTATAGTGACCAATGCACGCACTGCATGGCGTGCATATGTGCCTGTCCGACCGAAGCCATCGAATACAAAAAGCACACTGTTGGAAAATCCAGATATTACTTAACGAGAAGTCCTGAAATAAACAGCAATAATTAGTACCAGTGTAATATTAATGTAATTTGACTTTGTTACATCCGGCTATAAAACTAAAAACATAACAATTTTAAGGTGGTGTCTTGGTGTCGGTTCTTTAATAGGTCTTTTGGTATCCGCAAAATCAACGATGAAAATCGTCTATTTGTTGTGCCTAAACACTTATTAAGAACAGTCATCGGATACCTGACATTTAAAGCAGGTACGATTATCGTGCCTGCTTTTTGCTCTTATTGGAGCATTAGGCAACTATGAAAGGAAATTTGATATGAAAAACTATAAAGAAAAAGCATATTTTAGCCAAAACCTAATGGGTCCAAATTCTATGACCTTACTTGAGGAGGCTATGAGAAACTTAAACTTTTGCTCCGAGGGGAGAATTCTGGATCTCGGCTGCGGCACCGGACTGACATCGATGTATCTTGCCGAGCATACAAACGCTTCGATTTATGCTATGGATTTGTGGATACCTGCAGATGAAAACTTTAAGCGCTTTTCTGAATGCGGCTTCGAGAACAGAATAATCCCCATTCATGCAGACACAAATGACACGACCTTTGCGGACGAATACTTTGACGCGGTTTTTAGCATTGATTGCTATCACTACTTTGGAAGAGACGAGGCTTATTTAGATAAGCACTTAGCTCCGCTAGTAAAAAAAGGCGGTAAAATAGCAATCTGTATTCCGGGATTTAAAAAGGAATATGAGGTTTTGCCCGAAGAAATATTATATTCATGGTCAGCCGAGGACATGGAAACAATCCACTCCATCGATTGGTGGAAACTAATTATTCAAAAGTCAAAGCTTACGGAAATGACTTCTATTAGTGAAATGGACTGTTTTGAGGAAAGCTGGAACGACTGGCTCGCCTGCGATAATCCCTACGCCGTTTCTGACAGAGCTTCGATGGAAGCAGGTGCCGGGAAATATATGAATTTAATCAAAATTGTTTGTAAGCGCATTTAATATGCGAAAAAGACGGGGCATTTACTCATTTGCCCCGTCTTTTTCGTTAATCATCAAATTATGTAAACCAATGTGGCAATTCAAAGAGAGAAATCGTTATAATTCATCTGATTCTAAAACGGTATTCCCCTCAAAAAACAGCATGAAAAAACCAATTAACATCAACGAACTGCTAATAATTATGGCCTTTTCCTGATATAGCTGGACACATTTATAGCCGAAAATCGCTCCGATTACAAACACAATAATAATCCCGTAATACATTAAGCCCTTTTTCAGCAGTCCCCTGTCCTTGTCATAGGAATAATCGCATATATATTGCGTTGCCGTTCTTAGGTTCCCGATGCACATGGTCGTTGCGATGCCGTTACCTTTGATTGTTCTAAAGCTTTGCACCTGTATTCCGCAGGCGAAAGACACTAAACCGTTCGCAAGTGAATTGAGAGATTGCGGCAGGAAACCTACAGCAAACAGCATCACTGCCTCGATAAGTATTGTTATCTGCATCCAGTGGATGTTTTTCATATGTGAAAAACTTCGCCTTACAAAATAAGCGATTGAAACACCAATTGAAAAGGCTAGAATCGGATAAAGATAAAGCAGCGCAGTGTCAATATTCCCTTCTGACAAACTGATCCCGAGTAAAAGAATATTTCCCGTTTGTGCGTTTGCAAATATCTGTCCTCGAAAAACATAGGTATAAGCATCCATGAATCCGCCTGATAGAGCCAGAATCACGCCTAACTGCAAAGATTCCGACACACTGCTTATTCTCTTCATTTTGCCACCCCCAGCATCATATCCTTGGCATCATGATATCGTTTCTATTATTCGGCTAACTGATTAAGACTGTCTCCCGAGAGTCGATAAACTGTCCAATCGTTCAATGGCTGTGCTTTTAGCGATAGGTAAAAATCGATGCTTGGCTGATTCCAATCCAAGCACGCCCATTCAAGCCTTCCGCAGCCTCTTTCGACAGTTATCTTCGCCAGCTGCTGAAGAATGCTCTTTCCGTATCCTTTCCCTCGGTATTCGGGCAGGACAAACAAATCCTCAAGATATATGCCTGCCCTTCCTAAAAAGGTTGAGAAATTATGAAAGAATAGCGCAAATCCGACCTCCTTATCGCCCTCCAGCGCAAAAAACACCTCTGCTTTTTGCTGAACGAATATCCACTGATGAAGCTTATCCTCTGTTGCGACAACATCCTCCGACATTTTTTCATAAGCTGCCAAGTCTTTGATAAATTCAAGAATCAAGCCCGTGTCTGACTCCAGTGCATTTCTAAACTTTATCTCGTTGTTCACTTGTAATCCTCCCGAAAGCTTTTAGTTTCATGCCGCCTTGGAATTGCTTGATATAGGCCAATATCGTTTATATCATGTTACGCCAAATTCGCGACAGCATGTGTCTGAACACAATTGATTTGCTGCTAGTGTTTAGTTTCGTATTATGCAAAATTATGTTGTGAAATGTATCTTTCTACCGACTCTCTGCACATTTCAAGGAATGTGTTTTCACCTATTGTATTTAATTTAAAGAAAACGGCTTGGCTGCCGCCTGATGTAATAGCAGATAAGAACAATTTTCTCCCATCCCCTATTAGAGTCATATTAAGGCTTACGCGGTTACCTCCCGCCATACTGTAACGTTCATATACTCTTATTGCAAGCCTTGCCTGTCCCATAATAACGTCGCTGCCATCCTCGTAGTTGACTGAAACACTTCCATTTGTTATATCAGTGTGCAGCCAATTCAGCAATTCGTTAAAATCACCCTCAAAGCTTCTTTCATATTTTGCCATACTTAATGCTTCTTCCTAAACTTTTTTATTAAAACAGTCGCAGATTAACGCTTGCTTAACTGTGATAATTATAGCATATTGAGCGTTAATCGCATATTGTTAGATTCGCCAATTTTGCATTGAACTATTGAATTTTCTTGCATCCGGAACATTATTGGCCTTGCCTCGTCTAAGCTGACATAGATGCTATGAATAGAGTTAAGGAGAACACAATATGAAACATTTAAGACAGTTTGTACTTTTAGTCCTTGTTATATCTATGATTTCAGCATTTTGGTCCACTTGGGCTCTGACTGCTGACAAGAGCACAAATTCAACGGCAACAGGAAATTATAGCGACATCGCAGGCACTTGGAGCGAAAAATGGGTCAATTTATACGGCTACTCAGAAATCTTCTCAAGCAGCGACGGCAGTTTTCATCCTGATCAGGCAATGACCAGAATTGAGTTTGCGCGTTTGCTCCACAAAGCCTTGAAAATCAACATTAACTACTTTGCCGCAACCGACATCAGCGAGTACTATAACGATGTTAAAAGCGGTGATATTGGCTGCAACGAGCTTTATGATTTAGTCACCTGCGGAATAATCGACACCAAGAAAAGCTATCGCCCTAACGAAGCCATTAAGCGTGACGAAATGGTTCATTACATTATGAATGCCTTTCATTATGCCATCGGCAACGAGTATGCTTTTATCGAAATATACCACATTTTTAAGGATGACTCGGATATAAAACCAGAACACATCACTGATATTCAGCACTCGTTTATACTCGGGCTTACTACAGGCAGAAACGACAACCGCATTTTCCCCAATGACACCGCAACTCGCGCAGAAGCGGTCACTATCACAGGACGACTTGTCGAGCTTGAGAAAAAACTTGATACCAGCGTAAACGTAAAGGCTTCAGCCGTGGAGACAAGTGATGGCTTGAAGATGGAGCTTGTTATTGCAAACAGCACCGACAAGACCGTCACCATTAGCCACAGCTCACAGCAGATGTTTGATTTTGCTATTTTTGATAATAAAGGCAATTCAATCTATCGCTGGTCGGCTAATCGTATGTTTGCGCAGATGATAAGCACAAGCAAAATCGCTCCAGGTGAGGACCTTGTTTTGTCCGACACTCTTTCCTCAAAAGAATATTTTGAGATAAAAGCAAAGGCGGCTACAATGAAGGCATACATTGTCGGCACTTCTTCCGACTTCACTATTAATCCGGATGGGTATTTTGTAACGGATATTGCGTAATGTGGGTTAAATCTATAGTCAATCAAAAATAAGAGCATTTACCAATTACTAATTAAGTGCTACTGCCCCCGAAACATAACGAGGCTTTGTTGTACAAAACCTAGGAATATCAAGCCAGGCTAAAAGAGATAATCCGAACCTATTACCGTGTGGTAACGAGTTCGGATTTCTTTTTTTGGAATTATGTTGCAAATAAAATTTTCGAGTTTGCATCCAAAACTATTCTTCATCCAAATAGTTATTATATAGATTATTTAATAAAATAGCAGCTTCTCTCA
Source organism: Oscillospiraceae bacterium (assembly GCA_018053145.1). Taxonomy (GTDB): domain Bacteria; phylum Bacillota; class Clostridia; order Oscillospirales; family Oscillospiraceae; genus UBA2658. The sequence goes on from JAGPMA010000018.1 coordinate 37,236, forward strand.
CGGCTTTCAATGCGTTCTCATCTTCTTTAGCCGGAACATTATTAGTGTTAAGAGAATATACAGTTGAAACACAAGGGCGCCGAACATTCATAAATTTCATAATTGTCAGAGCATTTTGTGTTGGAATTACTTCTGTACCATTTTCTGCCCCAACAATAATTATAACACCATTTTTTTGTTTATCTTCAATTGCATCTTTGCGAAAGTAACTTGCTGCAAAAAAATGTCTGTATCCGGCTTGCCAAATTAAGTAACGGACCACTTAGCGATGAAAACCATATAGGCGACGCAATCACAATATTATCACATTCACCTATATATGGATATATTTCCTGCATTTCATCATTGATACTGCATCCAACATTGTTCCAACAATATCTACAATCGTTGCAGGGACTTATTTTATTTAAATAAGAAAGTATTTTAACCTCTCCAATTAAGTTGCTTTTTAAATTCATTAATCAATACCGCCGTATCACCATTTTCCTTTGGAGATCCATTGATAATTAATGTTTTCATGCTTTCATCCCTTTGCAGAACGAACAATCTTTACCATTATTATATCACTCTTTTTCTAAAAAGAAAGACATAGCTTCCCCTTGGCGGAAGCTATATCTTTTGTGTGTTTCCTGCACTACTTTGATACAATGCACCATTTTCTGCCGTCGGCGAGCTTTCGTTAACGAGCAGGGTATCGCTAACGAGCAATAATGCTGATTAGTTTTCGGTGCCTGCTTGAATTTATGCTCCCTTTTTCTGGAACAGTATTGGTATCCACACCGTTTATCGCAATAAAATGGGACAAGAATTCTGATGCCAACTCTTCATCATCAGTATCAACTTTTAAAGCAGCCACATCGCGTAAAACTTGTACAGCTTCGGTATCGTCTAAGTTACGATGTAACCCGGGAACTCCGCACGTCAACGTCAGATTGATTATCATAAATAACACCCCTGCGGTTAAGTTAAGAGAACAATATAAATGGTGTCGTCAAGACATGATGAGCAGGGGGCATAGCTGGTAGTCGGTTGGCTTTCAGGAGCTAAAGAGTTAATCGCTCTGTCTCAGAAAACAGATAATCTTTTCCCATGTGACTTGTGTTAACATGTATTGTGCGTGGTGCCTTTTTACGTTTTTGCTATATTTTTCAAACTCTTTTGGAATCTCTGAAAACCGATCATCCTGAAAGTGGTTTATGAAAGCCGGTACACTTTCCCTTAATGCAGCGCGAATGAGTTGTGTCCGTTCCTCATATTCTTCTGGTTGTGTAATATACAGCAGAAGCGGCTTGTAGCGCACCCAACCGATACAGGCGTTAACAAAACGGGTAATGATTTTCGGAGAATCAGCGGCAATCTGCTTCAAGTGAATCGGCAGCGCTCCGTCCAATATGTGCGGATAATAAGAAAAACCATCGTGGAATGTGTAGCAAGGGATTTTGACAACCTTTCGATTCTCCAACATTGTAGACAGGAAGGTATCTTCACCTCGAGCTCCCGGAGGGTTATAAAAGGGTAGGGTTCGCAAGGGCTCTTTCAAATTGATACACAAGTTGGCACCGGAAATAAACCGGCAATTGTTTTCCCAAGGCACTTTCTCTGCTTTTTCTTGTTGTAATATGTCTGTCGAAGCATATGTGACGCCCCCTGTACGCATCAGATTGCTGATGCTTTCCCACGTGATAATATCGTTACTGATTGCTTTGATAAACACTCTAAAATCTTTTTCGCGAAGCTGTTCATTGAAGATAATCTGTGGAATTGGCGAAATATATCCGCAGTGATATCCGTTCGTCAAGTCAGCATGGACGATTTCTTTCAAGTGTGACAAAAATACACGTTGACCGCTCCACAGGCAAGTACCCTTTGTGTTGGTGACAGCCATAGGATATTCATCGTCATCCAAAAACAGCAAATAGTCCATGTGATGCTCTATGGCTGAAAACAAGACCGCGTTTCGTTTCCCGGCATATCCGGAACCAAATACCGAGTTTAGAGCATCCGGAGAAAAAGCGTCCTGAGCAGCCAGGCCAGAAATAGAATTGGAGGCATTTTTTTCTCCCATAAACACAATCCGATCAAACGCATCAACGATCTCCTGACTGAGATTTGTAAAGTCTTTAGAGCTTGTTTTTTGATAGTTTACGTCATAGGACACAAAAAGGCTTAGTTTTACATCTATGCCTATTGGCAATTCCTTTTTTGTTTCCTTCCAAATGCTGATATATGAAAGCAGAACTTTCTTAAATGAGCGACGGCCTGTGGCAAGGCCTATTCCGAGGTTTATTGTTTGGTTGGTGCGATTCGTTGATAGTCCCTCCTAACATTATGATATATAGATTTAAGTTCGAGATTCCATCTTAAGATATTATTGGTCTATACTCAGCTACCTTTTTATAATAACGCAAAAGCTCTGGCACAATGTTTGTCCAGTCAAACTGTTTCGCTGTTATTAGTCCTCCTGATATAAGAGAATGGCGCAAATTATAATCGCGATATAAATGCATCCTGATAAAGTCCGGCATGAACCTCTTCCGCTTTCAAAGCAAAGGTAAAGGAGAAAATTCCTACAATAGACTATAACACTTCAGTCAAACCTCCTCGCTTTTTTCTATTATTTGAACAAACAGTTCGGCGATTTGCGGGTCGAACTGTGTTCCTGATCCATTCTTAATAACATCAAGAG
>JAGPMA010000019.1 GCA_018053145.1 Oscillospiraceae bacterium
ATTTGATTTTGTACAGGGCGGAGTCCTTACGCCAAAGCTGCGAACATCAACTTCGACAGGCTCGTCAATAATTCTGGGAACCATATGTCTTGGAAGAACAACTCTGGGATTTGAGCAGGGCTTTCCGTCCGAATTGAGAGTGTGCTCCCAAACAAGACAGGTCGCGTTCGGTACGCCCTGTAAATTTAAAAATATAAGCGGCTCCGACGGCTGAATAAATATCTTTTCGTACTGCGGGGATACTCCGTAGCTTTTGATGTTATCTACCCGTAAAAACCATCCGCATTCTGCATCCTTCACAACCAGCTTTTTGCTCTCGTTCTGTATTGCCGGATGGCAAAGTGCCATATCATCCGTTACAGGACGAAGCTCGCAGGTTTCATCAAGCTTGATATATGATTTTTCGTTGCTAAGGGTGTTTCGAGATAGGATAATTCTTCCATCAATTTCTCTGTGAACATCCTCCAGCATTTCACTTTTTCCGCTACCGGACGCACCCTCGTGCATAATTACGATTTCGTTGTCATAGGGAGTGATGACTTTAACAACTGACGCGTGCGCTGTAATCCAGCCCTCTAGCTCACCAATGTTGAGAAGCATTCCATAAATACCCTTTTTGGCGCTTGGCCCGGGGTACAAATTGTATGCAAATATCTCGTGAGTGTCCTTAAGGCGATTGTGTACAACAATTTGCTTGCCATTAAAAGATGTGTGCCTGAACGGCGGGGCAAGAAAAACAAAGCCCTTTACGCTAAAATTATCTTCAAGCTCATCATAGTTGAGAAGGGCCTGCATATTAGCAAGAGAATATGCAAAGAAAGCGGCGTTTCGCGGGGATATTAGCAGCGCATTATAGCCGTATACTTCGTCACCGGCTTTGAAGGGCATCGCAATTAAATCCTGAGCTTTCAGCCATTCAAAAGTGTCTGTTCTCAGAGACTCAAAATCCTTGTCGTATACATCGCTGTATCGGGGTTTGTCAGTGGGGGAATCATCGGAGACCAAAAGGCAATCGGGGTCACGCTTGCGCATATAGTCCTCTGGATAATTGACAGCAACTCCGTTTTTACAGCGTGTGACAGTCGCTTCGCAAACTTCACCAAGATTTTCAATTTCATAGCTAACCTGAAAAACATCAGCTCCCGTATTTCCGAAGGAAAGGTCATAGAGCTCTCCTCTTGTTTTTGGAATGGTCAGACTTTTACAGTTTTCCAGTATTTTAATCACATCGTCAGGGAGAGAGAACTTTTTAATATTTTCTTTCACAGTAACCTCCAATTTGCTTTACAGCAACATAAGCCCAAAATACTCCGGTATAAAAAATGACACTTAAGAAATGAAAAGTTGCAAAACATAGGCGAAAAGGATGCGCCCATTAATAAAGAGCCGACAAGCTTTATTCGGCACATTATGTGATGTTAGAAATGTATGGAACATCTCGTATTATATCAATTATTTTAGATAATTGTCAATGTATAAATTTTTGTTATCGTCCAACAGTAATATATGTATAAAAGCCTTGGCGGGGCAGTCATTGAAATAGTGATAGGGCCATTAACAAGCTGGAGCTATGTAAAAAACCAATAATGCAAAACGCTTTGACAAAGGTGGATTTATATGGTACAAAATATACATCTTGATATGAAAGGACATTTTATAAATGCTTGATCCAATCTATCGCTAATTATCAAATTAAAAATATTGACGACGGCTATCAAGAATAGCCTTTGTTTGTTATACGTTTGAATAATAGTGAATAGTGGGAAAGCTGTGTGAAAAGCCTTTGTGCTGCACACTGACTTGGTGTGCTTTTTTTATGGCTTTAGAACCGCAACTCACATAAAATTATGAATTGAGGTTTTATTATGTTTGATATACGAAAAATACAAGAGCAAGTAATTTGTGGGGCTGTAAAGGCTGCCAGTGACGAGGCTACTGCCCTAGAGGTCGTTTTCGGCGAGCACAAACAAGCATCCGCACAGGACGATGCGGCATGGGTGAAGTCCACAATGAACAGATTGGAAAACCGCTTTGACAAGGCAGCTGTTAAGCAGATTAGAATGAGCTGTCAGTGTGAATATGGCATGGAGGAAAGGCTTCAACTATTAAATGAACTGCTTGAATCAGCTGCCAATCTGGAAGAATTTGCAAATCAAGACAAGGCAAAAGCGGCAGGGCTTTTTTGCAAGGAAGGAGAGCTTTATTTGCAATTTGGTTTCTGCCCGTGTCCGATGCTTGCAACGGTCGATAGATTAGCCACAGATACATGGTGCCAATGTACCACGGGTTATAGCAAGGTCCTTTTTGAAAAAGCCTTTGGATGTGAGGTATCTGTTGAACTGCAAAAAAGCATTAAAATGGGTGACGATATTTGTCTGATGAAAATCGTTCCGCTGGATTCTGTTCAAAGCTTTGCTAAATAACGCTTTTTAATTACTCTGAAAGACAATAATCAAGCGGCCGAAATGTTCGATTTAAAAAAGGGCAGCCAAACACATTACGTTTGGCTGCCCTTTTGTTGTTTACAAGCAAGTGTCGAGCTTTGGCAAAGGCTCAAGCTCAAAATGACGTTTAACGTAATTTCGTAGTGCGGAGATTTGTTTTTCCTGCTTTACCTTGTGAGGGGTACAGCAAAAAACATATCCGGGTTCCGGCGTAAGCAGCCGATGAAACCTGATGTCGGGGTTAGTGATTTGATGTGCCATTGCACAGGTAACCGTTGCTATGCCGATGTTTTCTGTCATGGAGTTTACGTAGTTTATGCTGTAATTGGAGGAAACAATAATGTGTGGATTAATGTTTGTCAGTCTGCAAAAATAATCGAACAATCCACGCAAAGCATTTTGCGGCGAACCGGTTATTATGTTTTCGCTGCTGAGCAATGAAAAATCGATGGGAGCATTACCCTCGGCAAGAGGATGGGTTTTGTGCATTGCTGCGTACATATAGCCCTCGGAAAGCAATATAGCATTAAACATAGACTTGTCGATGGGGTTAACGAGAAACGCCATGTCGATTTCCTTGTTAATCAGCTTCTGTATACAGACAGGCTGGGTGCTTTCCAGTATCTCAATGTTAATCTCCGGATGAAGCTTCTGGTATTCAAAGATGAATTCCGCGCTTCCGCTATTAGAAATACCCTGCGCAAAGGCTACAGAAATACACTTTCTGTTGCGTTTCTTTTCCTCCTCGATGAGGGACAAGGCGTTTATGTATTTTTCGTTCATTTGGAAAAACACCGGATACAGTGTTTCGCATATCTCTGTTGGGACAGCCCCCTGTTTTGAGCGCTCAAATAAAAGCAGGTCCAGTTCGTCCTCCAGCGCCTTAATTTGTCTGCTCAGACCCTGCTGAGTAATATATAGTTTTGCGCTCGCCCTAGAAAAATTTTGCTCCTCGTATAGAGCTAAAAATGACGCAACAAACTTCATTTGCAAGGTAACTTACCGCCTTCATTGAACTCATCATCATTCTACAACAAATTGTTGTAGTTGTCCACGATTTGTTGTTTTACCTGTACAAAAAATGGTGATAGAATTAATTCTATTATGGAGATATTATGCGAGAATTCGTGATAAAATTAACAAACAAGCGCGCAAATTCTAGGCGGAGGAGAAACATGGCTGGAAGAAAGAGAATAATTAAGCTTGCAAAGAAAATCAGCGGAGCAACGGCACTGATGGTCAAAATCGATGAAAACGCTCCGGAGTACTATGTGTTGGATTGCATAGTGACTGATGAAATGGCCGATGTCGGCCTTGCAATGGAGCTGAGGAAAACCCAAACTATCCCACAGCTTGCAAAAAAATGCGGTAAATCGCTCGAGGAAACCGAGAGGCTTGCACGTGAGCTGGCTCAAGTCGGAGCCTGCATTTTCCACGAGGAAAACGGAAAAGATGTTTTTGAGCTTACTGTATTTGTGCCCGGCGTTATGGAAAAGACAGTCGAAAATAAGGAGCTTTGCGAGAAATATCCTGCAATCCCAAAAGCCTTTGAGGAATATGCCAGACTTCGCGGCGCAATGCTTGCTCCCGGAATGCCGGTTGGACTCGGACCCATGAGAGTAATTCCTATACAGTCTTCCATTGATGGCGACAGCCACAGCATAAGTTTCGAACAGGTTTCAACAATCCTTAACAACGCAAAGCGTTTTGCGGTTGCGGACTGCACCTGCCGACGTTCCAGAAGACTTTTAGGACAGGGCTGCGGTCATCTTGAGCAGGATATGTGCATCCAACTGGATACGGGAGCCGAGTATTACATACGCACAGGCAGGGCAAGGGAATGCACGCGTGAGGAGGCCTTTGAGGTCATCCGCAAAGCCGAGGAAAATGGGCTTATGCACTCGATTCCAAACATTGACAACGGCGTAACCCACGCGGTTTGCAATTGCTGCGCGTGCGGCTGTTATTCCATGCGTAACGCGATTATGTTCAATTCCCCCGATATGATACGCTCAAACTATATATCCGAGGTGAACACCGAAAACTGCGTTGCCTGCGGACAGTGCGTAGAAAACTGCCCGACAAATGCACTTAAGCTCGGACAGAAGCTTTGCAGTACAAAACCGCTTGTCGTTGTGCCGGTCAAAACTGCGCATGACCATGTTTTGAGGGAAAAGGATTGGAACGTTAATTACCGAGAAAATCGAAAGAACGTCGTTGAAAGCGGAACAGCCCCGTGTAAAACTGCTTGTCCCGCACATATAGCGGTTCAGGGCTATATTAAGCTCGCCTCTCAGGGCAAATATCTTGAAGCGCTTGAGCTAATCAAAAAGGAAAATCCGTTTCCTGCGGTCTGCGGACGTATCTGCCCGCACGCCTGCGAATCCGAATGTACTCGCGGAATGATTGATTCACCGATTGCTATCGACGAAATCAAGAAATTTATTGCCGATAAGGAGCTGCAGGCGGAAAGTCGTTTTGTACCCGAGAAAAGAAACGATTACGGCAAAAAAATGGCGATTGTCGGTGCAGGCCCGGCAGGACTTTCTTGCGCGTATTACCTAGCACTTGATGGCTATAAGGTTACCGTGTTTGAAAAGCAGGAAAAGCTCGGTGGTATGTTGACGCTTGGAATCCCGTCCTTTCGTCTTGAGAAAGCTGTTGTAAACGCGGAAATCGAAATTCTTAGTAAAATGGGTGTTGAATTCAAGACAGGCGTCGAGGTCGGCAAAGACTTAAGCCTGAATGAGCTGCGAAACGAGGGCTTCAAAGCAATTTATCTCGCAATCGGGGCGCAGGGCGGACGTAAGCTCGGTATTGAAGGCGAGGAAGCCGAGGGCGTTATCGCGGGGGTTGAATTTCTCCGAAATGTTAATCTTGGGAGGGAAACAAAGCTTTCCGGCAAGGTCGTTGTTATCGGCGGAGGAAATGTCGCAATTGATGTAGCTCGAACGGCGACACGCCAAAATGCCGAAACGGTCAGTATGTATTGCCTTGAAAGCGCAAGCGAAATGCCGGCACTAGACGAAGAAATAGAGGAAGCAAGCTCAGAAAATATTTCTATCAACAACGGCTGGGGTCCGAAACGAATTATAACTGAAAACGGCAAGGTGACAGGCGTTGAGTTCCAAAAATGCGTTTCCGTGTTCGAAAACGGCAAATTCTCCCCGAAATATGATGAAAACGAAACTATCACTGTCCCTGCAGACTATGTTTTACTCTCTGTCGGACAGTCCATCGAATGGGGAGAGCTGCTTAACGGCAGTAAGGTCGAGCTGGGGCGCGGAAATACAGCGCTTGCAGACAGCTTCACCTATCAGACTGCCGCGCCGGATGTTTTCGTCGGCGGTGATGTCTTCACAGGCCCGAAATATGCAATTGACGCGATAACGGCCGGTAAGCAGGGCGCAATTTCCATGCACCGCTTTGTGTGGGAGGGGCAGAGTCTTGTTTTTGGCCGTGACAGGCGCGAATACACTTCGCTCGATAAGGATACTCTTGACGAGAGTGCTCTTACTATCGGCTTTGACAACACACCGCGCCAGAAGGCGGGGCACAGTGCGGAGGATAAAAAATCCTTTAAGGACGTCCGAGTAACCTTTACAGAGGAGCAGCTTCGCAAAGAAACCGCACGCTGCCTTGGCTGCGGAGCGGTTCAGGTGGACACCACGATTTGTGTTGGCTGCGGAATGTGTACGACAAAGTGCAAGTTCGATGCTATAAAGCTTGTCAGGGCTTACAACGCATATGCGACTACTTATGAGAAGCTGCCGATAAAAATGGCTCCGAACATGGTTAAGCGAGTTGGCAAAACAGCGGTAACCGCGATAAAAGAAACAATTAACGGTAGCAAATAGGGGGAAAAGCATACAGCTTTGTTTTGACTGTGTAACAAATTTAAATTAGTATAGAGAGTGAGAGGAAAAATTATGTTTTTATTTGAAGCAATTCCCTGGTACGCATGGCTTGCGTGGGTTGGAATTTTGGCTGGACTTATGTTCTTTAATGAGGTAACTCGGTTCAACAAATGGACAGGTCTTGTGTTCTTTGTTGTATTGCCGGTTATTCTAACAATTTTCGTTTGGCCGAAAACTTCCGGAATGGATGTCGGCGCACAAACCTCCAATTGGTTTGCGTGGATAAAAACCTATTCTGCTTTGCTTGGCTGCTACATCGGAATGGGTATGCGCTTTTCCAAGAAAATGCAGGCGACAAAATGGTGTTACACACTTGTGCCGGCAATTTTGGCGCTGAACATAATGGAAGCGGTTGTCCGCGAAGTCGAAGTAATGGGAATGCAGGGAACAATTGATGATATGTTCTACATGGGCGGACCGTGGAACGCAATGAATGCGGTTGCCGGCATACTCAGCGCAATTACCATCTGCGGTTGGTTTGGCGTTGTAATCAGCAAGGACAAGCACCACAGCTTTGTCTGGCCTGATATGATGTGGTTCTGGATTATCGCCTATGACCTCTGGAACTTTGCCTATGTCTACAACTGCGTGACTGACCGCGCATTTTATAGCGCCGCGCTCCTCATATCCTGCACAATCCCCGCGTTCACAATTAAAAAAGGCGCGTGGGCACAGCATCGGGTACATACTCTTGCGCTTTACATGATGCTGATGATGACAATTCCAAATTTCTTTGTTGACAGCAAATTTGCTGTGGCTTCTTCGCACAGCCCGACAGCTTATTATGTGGTAAGTATAATAGCTTTGGCCTCTAATGTCGCGGTTGCTGTATATCAAGTCGTTACGATTATTAAGAATAAAAAGAACCCGCTTAAAGATGATCTTTATTCTCATCACAAGTCATATCAGGCTATAAAGGCTGAGAACATTTAACAGACTGTTATAAAATGAAATAATGAACATAAATTTAGGGAGGAATTATTTATGGGTGTTTTATACCAAGCAACAAGCCTGAGTGGTTGGGCAATCTGGCTGGCGGTACTCTTTGCGTTAATGGCGTTCAATGAATTTGGCCGCACAACAAAATGGGGAGGACTGGTGCTCTTCTTTGTCGTTCCGTTGGTACTTACACTTTTTGTTTGGCCGACAACAGCGGCGATGGGAAATGAATTCGGCACCGGCACGTGGTTTAACTGGGTAAAAACCTATTCGGCGCTGGCAGGCTGCCTCGGCTTCATGGCAATTCGGTATATACCCGCGCTTGCAAAGAAAAAATGGGCCTTGGCTTTTCCGGCTTTGATTCTGGCTGTCAACATTTTGGAAGCGGCAATCCGTGATTTTCAGTGCTTTTCATTTGCCGCTTGGGACGGCGCGTTTGTAGATAATCTTTGGGTTATGTCCGGCCCGTGGAATATAATGAACGGCATCGCCGGAATACTCAACATTGTTGTAATCTGCGGTTGGGCGGGAATTTTCGTATCCAAGGACAGAACAAAGGACATGATATGGCCGGACATGATATGGCCGTGGATTATAGCTTATGACTTATGGAATTTTGCCTATACCTACAATTGCATTGCCGACCATTCATTCTATTGCGGACTTGCGTTGCTCGTGTCCTGCACAATCCCCGCCTTCTTCATCAAAAAAGGCGCATGGCTGCAGCATCGTGCGCAGACTTTGGCCTTGTGGGCAATGTTCATTATGACAATACCCTCTTTTGCCGATCGTATAGCTCCAGTACCCACCACACACAACCCTGTCGCGTTTTTCGTGGTAAGTCTTGTGGCGTTGGCGGCAAACCTTACGCTGGTTATTTATCAGTTTATAAAAATCCGCAAGAATAAGCTCAATCCGTTAAAGGATGAAATATTCACTGAGACAAAAGCGTACAAGCGTGTGGTTGAAGAAAACAAATAGCGGATTAAAGGAGCACTTGTAAAATAGTGCTCCTTTAACATATTCAAAACACTGACACATAAAACTACGAGCTGCAATACGGCACAAACAACAATAAGCAACGGGGCGAAGGTATTCGGCTCGTTGCTTTGTGTTTTATGGCAATTTTTCGTCAATAACTCTTGACATATGGGGGATAAGTGTTTTAATGTATAGATGCAAATGCGAATTATTCGCATATAGAATCGGAGGCGTTATAAAAATGAAAAAAGCAACTGTTATTGTACTTATCTTATCACTGGTTTTCAGCCTTGTCGGCTGCGGTGCCGGGACTTCAGGCAAAGCCGACAGCGATAAAATCAAAGTGTCCGTTTCCTTCAACGCGCTGAAGGAGTTTACTTCCGCTGTCGGCGGAGATAAAGTTGAAATCTCAACGATTATTCCAGACGGTACAGAGCCACATGACTTTGAGCCAAAGGCTCAGGACCTTGTTGCCCTCAGCGAAGCCAGCGTGTTTATTTATAACGGACTAGGGATGGAAGCCTGGGCGCAAGACGCAATTTCTGCAGCAAACAACGACGCTATGATAGTCGTGGAGGCTTCAAAGGGCATAACGCCCATTACCAATACGGACGAAGAGGAAATAAGTGAGCACGGGCAATATGACCCGCACATCTGGCTGAGCCTGAAATGCGCGGAGGCAGAAGTTGCAAACATCAAAGACGCTCTTGTAAAAGCGGATCCGGAAAACAAGGACTATTATGAGGATAACAGCAGCAGCTTTATCGCTCAGCTTGAGAGTCTTTACAACGAATACAGTCAAAAGTTTTCCTCAGTTGAAAAAAAGGGCTTTGTTACCGGGCACGCCGCCTTTGCATATTTGTGCAAGGACTTTGGGCTCAGCCAAAACAGTGTTGAGGATGTCTTCGCAGAAGGGGAACCCACTGCAAAGCAGCTTACCGAGCTTGTTGAGTATTGTAAGGATAACGGTGTAACCACGGTTTTTGCGGAAGAAATGGCAAGTCCCGAGGTTTCGGAAACACTTGCAAACGAGGTCGGAGCGAAGGTCGAAACAATCTATACAATTGAAAGTGCAGAGGATGGTAAAACTTATCTTGAGCGTATGGGAGATAACCTGAGCGAAATATACGCCAGCATCTCCGAATAAAAGACTATTTCAAGTTGTGGAGTTCAGCAGGCGCAGCACTATATTTCAACCGATAACAAGAAGCCGCCGTTAAAAAACGACGGCTCCTTTTTGGAGAAGAACTGCGGAATGGAGTTATGGAGGATAGAGAGTTATTAAGCTTAGGTGGAAAACACGAGTTTTCCGTTGTGAAATATGAATTTCCCTCACTATAATATCCTTTTTGGTAGGTGCATTTCCGTAACGGAAATGCACCTTTTGCTTGGGGTGAAAAAGGAGAAGGAAGAATTACTGAAATTATAAAATACGCTGTAGCTGCTTACGTATAAGTGCTTTGCTGGTGAAAAGAACAATTATTTATTTTGGAAGCCGTTTAGCTTCGTGTTGGTTACAAAAGAGTTCATGGCATTATATTGATCCTCGGTATCGCAGCATACGCCGAAAGCAAGTGCCTCATAATTTGCGGTTGAATGTATATCCGCCTGCATTCCGCGGTGGATACATTGCTTTGCAAAACGGACTGCAATTTGAGCCTTTGATGCGATGGCGTTTGCAAGCTCAAGGGCGGTTTCCATCAGCAGTTCGGGAGCGACGACCTGATTTACAAGTCCGATTTCCTTTGCCTCGGCGGCGTCAATCGTTCTTGCGGAAAGTATCAACTCCATCGCTTTGCCAATCCCTACAATTCGAGGCAGACGCTGCGTTCCGCCAAAGCCCGGAATTATACCCAAACCAACTTCGGGTTGGCTGAACTTTGCCGTATCACTTGCTATGCGAATATCACAGGCCATCGCAAGCTCGCAGCCGGCGCCTAAAGCATAGCCGTTGACGGCTGCTATGACAGGCTTTGTGAGGTTTTCAATTCGAAGGAAAACCGAGTTTCCGTAATCGCTGAAAGCCTTGCCCTCAACAGCACCGAAATCACGCATTTGAGCAATATCCGCGCCTGCAACAAAGGAACGGCCTTTACCCGTAAGGATAACAACGAATATCTCGTCATTTGCCTCAAGCTCGTCCAAGGCTTTATTCAGGTCTGACAGCACCTCGGAGTTGAGAGAATTAAGCGCCTCAAAGCGGTTTACCGTTATGATTCCGATATGACCCTGCTGTTCGAGTATTATATATCCCATTATCTTTTCGTCCTTAGCACTTTTCGAAGATTGTGGCTACGCCCATACCTCCGCCTATGCAGAGGGTTGCAAGTCCCTTCTTTGCGTCGTCTCTTTTTTGCAGCTCGTGGAGCAGAGATACAATGATTCTTGCGCCGGAGGCCCCGACGGGATGCCCCAGAGCGATAGCTCCGCCGTTCACGTTGACCTTACTCATATCAAAATTCAGCTCACGTGCAACAGCGATAGATTGAGCGGCAAAGGCTTCGTTTGCTTCAATAAGGTCCATGTCATGGATTGAAAGCTTGGCCTTTTCAAGTGCGTTTTTGGAGGCGGGTACGGGCCCAATGCCCATAATTTTCGGGTCAACGCCACCCTGACCCCAACCGATAAGCTTTGCCATCGGCTTAAGACCATAGTTCGCAACAGCCTCGCCCGAGGCGAGAATTATTGCCGCCGCACCGTCGTTGATGCCGGAGGCGTTGCCGGCGGTCACTCTGCCGTCTGCCTTGAACGCTGGCTTGAGCTTGGCAAGACCTTCCGCGTCGGTGTTAGCCTTCGGGTATTCGTCCACGGCGAAGTCAACTGTTTCACGCTTGACCTTTACGGGGATAGGTACAATTTCGTCTATAAATTTACCCTCAGCCTGAGCCTTTGCGGTTTTCTGCTGAGAAAAGAGTGAGAATTGGTCAAGCTCTTCGCGGCTTATGCCCCACTGGTCACAGATGTTTTCGGCAGTTATGCCCATGTGGTAATCGTTAAATGCGTCGGTTAGTCCGTCGTTTACCATGGTGTCCACCATTTTTGCGGGGCCCATGCGTGCGCCGAAGCGTGCGGAGGGGACGGTATAGGGAGCAGCGGACATGTTTTCCGCTCCGCCGGCCACGATTATATCCGCGTCGCCTGCCAGAATTGTGCGTGCCGCCTCGATAACGCTCTTCATGCCCGAGCCGCAGACCATGCCGACGGTGTAGGCAGGCACCTCGATGGGTATTCCGGCTTTTATTGCCGCCTGACGGGCAGGATTTTGCCCAAGACCGGCTGTGAGGATGCAGCCGAACATGACTTCGTCCACCTGCTCGGGCTTAACATTTCCGCGAGCAAGAACTTCTTTGATTACTGCTGCGCCCATGTCGACAGCGGGAATGTCCTTAAGAGCGCCTCCAAAGCTGCCGATAGCCGTACGGCAGCAGTTAACAACGTAAATGTCTTTCATTGCATTTTCCTCCGATTTTACAGTTTAAATTCGAAATATAAAATTTAGCGCCCTGCTAAGCGTCCGCAGGGCGCTGCTATTTACTTAAGCCCCATCCAGGAGGAGACAACCATTCGCTGGACTTCAGATGTGCCTTCGTATATCTCTGTAATTTTGGCATCACGCATCATGCGCTCAAAGGGGTAATCACGGGTATAGCCATAGCCGCCGATAAGCTGAAGTGTACGGCAGGTAACATTGCTCGCATTCTCTGAGGCAAAGAGCTTGCCCATTGCGGCAAGGTGGTTATACGGTTCGTGATCCTGCTTTGCCTGTGCCGCGCGGTAGATAAGAAGACGTGCAGCGTCTGTCTTGGTCTGCATATCGGCAAGCTGGAACTGGGTGTTCTGGAACTGGCTGATTTTCTTGCCGAACTGAACGCGCTCGGAAACATATTTTACGCACTCGTCGATGGAGCCCTGAGCTATACCCAGTGCCTGCGCGCCGATGCCGATACGTCCGCCGTCGAGTGTTGTCATTGCAATTTTAAAGCCCTTGCCAACCTCGCCAAGCAGATTTTCCTTGGGAACCTTGACGTTTTCAAAAATGAGCTCATATGTAGCACTGCCGCGGATACCCATTTTCTTTTCCTTTGTTCCAAAGGTAAAGCCATCCATACCCTTTTCGAGTATAAAAGCAGAGATACCCTTGTTGCCGAGTTCCTTGTCCGTCATTGCAAAAACGATATATGTGTCGCCGTAGAAGCCGTTAGTGATAAATATCTTACTGCCGTTTATGAGAAAATAATCCCCTTTGTCTTCGGCTGTGGTTTTCTGCATAGCGGCGTCTGTGCCGGCAAGGGGCTCTGTGAGAGCAAAGGCTCCGAGCTTCTCACCGGTTGCCAGAGGAACAAGATATTTCTGCTTTTGCTCCTCGGTGCCGTATTCAAAGATTGGCCAGCAGCAAAGGGAGCTGTGACCGGAAAGCATAACGCTCGTTGTCGCGCAATACTTTGCAATCTCCTCGCAGGCTGCGATATACGCAAGGTAGCTAAGTCCGGCTCCGCCATATTCCTCGGGGACCCAGATACCCATCATGCCCATATCTGCAAGCTTTTTGCGAGTTTCCGCCGGAAAGCGCTCCTGCTCGTCAATTTCTGCCGCAAGCGGCTTAACTTCCTTTAGACAGAAGTCATGCAGCATGTCCAATACTTCTTTTTCTTCTGCGGAAAACTTGAAATCCATAATAATACCAGTCCTTTTCAGTATATTTAATGCAAGTTATACGGAATAGTCATAAAAGCCTTTGCTGGTTTTTTTACCCAAAAGTCCTCCGCGAACCATTTTGCGCAGAAGGAGGGATGCGCGATATTTGTTGTCGCCGGTTTCCGAATACAGGGTATCCATAATTGACAGGCACACATCAAGACCGATGAAGTCGCCCAAGGCCAGAGGACCCATTGGGTGATTGGCACCAAGACACATGGCTGTATCAATATCTTTAGCAGAGGCAACGCCTTGCTCTACCAAGCAGGCAGCCTCGTTTATCATCGGAATGAGAAGCTTATTGACAACAAAACCCGGAGCTTCGGCAACCTCAACAGGTGTTTTGCCAAGCTTGAGCGACAGATCATATATAGTGTTGAAGGTTTCGTCGGAGGTGTTAGCACCGCGAATGACTTCGATGAGCTTCATCACTGTGGCAGGGTTAAAAAAGTGCATTCCGATAAACTTGTCCGCACGTTTTGTGGCGGAGGCGATAGCAGTAATGGAAATGGAGGAGGTGTTAGTGGCAAGAATGGTGTCCGCCTTGCACACGCTGTCCAGCTCGGCAAAAATTTGCTTTTTAATATTGAGGTTTTCTACGGCTGCTTCAACCACCAAATCTGCGTCTGCAGCATCGTTTATATCTGTAGTGAATTTAATTTTCGATAGAACGGATTTTGCGTCTTCTTCACTCATCTTACCTTTTGCGACCAGTTTGTCAAGCCCTTTGCCAAGCCTTGCTGCTGAGGCCGCAATCAGTTCGTCGCTGACATCGCGCACGACTACGTCGAAAGCATTTTTAGCAAAAACTTGAGCGATATCCAGTCCCATAGTACCGCCGCCGATTACAACAATTTTGTTCATAGAAATGTTCCTCTCAATAATTATTAGTTGCAGCTGCTTCGTGCGTTAGCCAAAGCGGCGCTTATTTTCCTAAGAATTCTTTTTCCTTCCGTTTTTCCAAAAACGCGGACATGCCCTCGTTTTTATCCTCTGTACCGCAGGTTACACCGAAAGCCTCGGCCTCGAAAGCTGAGCCGGTGTGGATGTCGGTTTGCATACCCATGCGGATACAACGCTTGGACTCGCGGACGGCAAGAGGCGCATTGGCGGCGATGCTGTTGGCAAGTGTCAACGCTGTGGTCATCAATTCTTCGGGAGGACAGACATAACTGACAAGTCCGATGGAATTCGCTTCCGCGGCGCCGATGACCTTTGCCGTCATTATCAGCTCCATTGCCTTTGAGATGCCTACAATACGGGGCAGGCGTTGAGTTCCGCCAAAGCCCGGGGTAATGCCGAGACCGGTTTCAGGCTGGCCGAATTTGGCGTTTTCCGAAGCCAAACGTATATCGCAGGCCATCGCAAGCTCACAGCCGCCGCCAAGTGCAAAACCGTTTACGGCCGCAATTACAGGCTTGCTCATGTTTTCTAGCTTTAAAAGAACCTCTCCGCCTCTTACGCCAAAGGCCTTGCCTTCCGCAGCGGAAAAATTCTTCATTTCGGCAATATCAGCTCCGGCAACAAAGGCGCGTCCCTCGCCGGTTATAATTACGGCATATGTATCGGAATCACGCTCGACATCCAAAATCGCAATTTCCAAATCGGTAAGAACCTGAGAATTCAAAGCGTTGAGCGCCTCAGGCCGACAGATTGTAAGAACAGTCACGTGTCCCAAGCGTTCGGATTTAACGAATGACATTTATATCACTTCCTAATTATATTGTAAGAAAAAATGCTGCTAATAAAAAACTAAATGACGTCTGGCTTAGGCTTTTGGAGGCATTACGGTTGCAAAACCTGTAATAACCGTCTCCCCATTCTGATTGACGACAACAGTTTCAAGCTTTAGGCGGTTCTTTTCCTCAATACGTTCAACAACAGTGCAAGTCGCGGTGACAGTGTCACCAAAATAAACGGGTTTAGTAAAACGAAGCTCCTGACCCATATATATTGTTCCGGGGCCGGGAAGCTGAGTTCCCAAAACAGTGGATATAAAGCCGGCAGAGAGCATTCCGTGAGCAATTCGCTTACCGAACATGCCGTTTTCCGCCGAAACAGCGTCTATATGTGCGGGGTTAAAGTCTCCGCTGATGCCCGCAAAAAGAACAACATCTGCCTCTGTAACGGTTTTTGTAAAGGATGCGGAGTCGCCGAGCGCGATTTGAGAAATGTTACGTCCATTCATAATTATACGACCTTTCAAAAGTAACGTTAATAAAACATGAATCATCTTTCATGTCACATGATAGTATACGAAATCCTGTTTGTCAACAAGAATATTATCTAAAATCACGATAATATTTCCGCAAGTTTCTTAAAATTCCTCTTGACAAATCAGCTGATGGTCATTATGCTGTGGATAAGAGGTGAATCATCTTTCATAATTGGTTACAATACAGCCATACTAAAACTGTGCAATATCTACAACATGAACGACAATTCATATCAATTGGAGCGGACGGAGGAAACAAATAATGACACGTGAAAACAATGTTGGCATTGTTGGGCTCGGCGTTTATCTGCCGGAGAACAGAATGACAGCTAAGGAAATTGCCGAAGCCACTAAAGGAAACTGGAGCGAAGAGGCAATTATTGACAAACTTGGTATTGTAGAAAAGCGGGTTCCCGGAAACAAGGAATGCGATGGCACACAGGAGATGGGCGCTTTGGCGGCGCTTGACTGCCTGAGCAGCACCGGCGTCGACCCGATGGAGATTGACGCAATACTCTGCTTTACCGAGGAATGGAAGGAATATCCCCTTACCACTTCCGCCTGCTATATTCAAAAGCGTATCGGTGCAAAAAACGCCTGGTGCATCGATTTGCAAAACCGTTGCTGCACCAGCGTATCGGCAATGAAAATTGCCAAGGATATTCTTTTGTCGGACGACGAATGCAACACAATTCTCGTGGCGGGCGGATACCGCAACTGCGACCTGATTGACTTCACTGACAACGGCGTTTCCTTCATGTTCAATTTGGCGGCAGGCGGCGGCGCAATTCTCCTTCGCAAGAACTATAACAAGAATTTGCTGCTGGGCACTCACCTTATGAGCGACGGCTCCGTGGTTCACACCTGCGGCGTAAAGGTTGGCGGCATAAACGAGCCCGTTACAGCCGAGAACATTGATGAGTTCGGCAAGCTCCGCTTGATGGACTCCGCAACAATGAAGGGACTGCTCAATACAGTTTCAATGCCGAATTGGTACAACTGCATTGATGAAGCTCTCAGAAAATCCGGCATGACAAGAAGAGACATCGGATTTCTTGATATTCTGCACATTAAACGGTCAGGACACCTGGGGATGCTCAAGGATTTGGGACTCACCGAGGACCAGACGGTTTATCTTGAAAACTTCGGACACGTTGGACAGGTTGACCAAATTCTCTCACTTAAGCTTGCTTTGGAGCAAGGAAAGGTGAAGGATGGCACGGTAATCTCAATGATAGCTGCCGGAATCGGTTATACATGGGCAGCCAACGTTATCAGATGGGGGGATATTGTTTGAGCACTTTCCTGCAGCTGTTTCTAAGAAGCTTTGAAACCGGTGCAATTTACGCACTGGCAACACTTGGCATCATCATCGTCTTCCGCACAAATTTGGTAATTAACTTTGCACAGGGCGTAATGGGAATGTTTGGCGCCTACATAGTGACAGTCATTTTCACAAAAACAGGAATGCCGCTGTTATTGGCAATTCTCTTGGGGATCATTGCCGCTATTGGCATCGGATTTGTAGTGGATTATGTCGTTATCCGTCGCACAAAGAAGGTCGGGGGAAGCGGAAAGGAAATCATTACACTTGGAATGATGATGGTCTTTCTGGGAATCGCACCAATGGTCTTCGGTGTTGACCCTCTGCGCTTGCCAAAAATCATCGAAACTGGCGCATTTACACTGGGAAATGCGAACTTGTCTCACAACAGTTTGTTGAACATAGTTATTGGACTTACTCTTACCATCGGGCTGTTTTTGCTGTTACAGAAAACCAAGCTGGGGCTTGCAATCCGCACTACGGCATCAAATGAGCGGACTGCGAGGATGCTCGGCATCCCCACAAAAAAGGTTACACTTTTTGCTTGGGCTTTCGCCATGGTGCTCGGCACCTTGGCCGGCGTTCTCATTGCTCCTTCAACCTCGGTCACGGTTAATCTGATGGACAGCGTACAGGTTAACGCCTTTATCGCCTGCGTTTTGGGCGGCTTCCAGACGTTTTACGGTCCGGTTATCGGCGCTTACATCCTTGCGATAGCAAACAATCTTTTATCCTATTATGTTTCGTCAGTGTGGGGCACGCAGATACTTTATCTGCTTGTTATCATCTTCATTGTGATTAAACCAGTTGGCTTGATAGGAAAACGAGTCATTAAAAAAGTTTAAAGGAGCGCTGACATGAAACAAGACTCCATCATAACGAAGATTACAAAAAACACTTATCTTCGCTTTGTACTCTTCGGACTTATTCTTTCCTTGCTCCCGGCTCTGACGGGAGGCGGCATATTAAAAACATCGTGGCTCGGCATTATAGGCGGCACAATTATCTATAGCATCGCAGCGCTGGGGCTTAACCTCTTGCTGGGATATTCGGGACTAATTTCGCTGGGTACTGCCGGCTTTATGGGACTGGGTGCCTATATCAGCGCCTATGTAACGGGCAATCTCGGTCTTCCGTGGGAGATTGGCATTCTGGCAGCCGTTATCATCCCCGTTATTCTGGGAATACTCATAGGCCTTGCCTCACTTAGAATGGAAGGCCTGTATCTGGGCATCGTCACGCTCTGCGTTTCTGAGGTGCTGCGAAAGACCTTTGACGAGCTCGAACCCCTCACCGGAGGCTTTTCGGGCAAAAGTGCCGAATATCCGACACTGCTGGGAATGTTCAAGCTTAATCAGAGCACGACCTTCATTCTGCTGTGCGTTGTTCT
The DNA here is from genome assembly GCA_018053145.1 of Oscillospiraceae bacterium. GTDB lineage: Bacteria > Bacillota > Clostridia > Oscillospirales > Oscillospiraceae > UBA2658. The sequence continues at coordinate 17,906 of JAGPMA010000019.1, forward strand.
CGTTCTCGTGATGATTCTGACGTATCATCTGGCAAACGGTCAGCTTGGCCGTGCCCTCAACGCCATGCGCGGAAGCAATGTTGCGGCACAGGCAATGGGCGTTTCACTGCTTAAATATCGGCTCATAGCTTTTGCGTTGGCAACAGGCTATGCCTCGCTCGCCGGCGCTCTCTATGCTCACTTTATAAAATTCGTATATCCCTCCACTTGGAACCTGCCGCTATCGCTGGTTATCCTCGCAATTATAGTCATCGGAGGGCTTAGGTCAATTTACGGAACCTTTATCGGAGCAATTATCGTATACGCCCTGCCGGATCTCGTGCTCAAGCGTATTCCCGTCATAGGCGATATCAACGGCCTGTCATACGTGTTTTCGGGAATCCTGATTATTCTGGTGGTGCTCTTCTATCCGGGCGGCTGCGTAAATGTCTTCAGTGATATTAAGCGTTTGACGCAGAAGCTTTTCAAAAGGGAGGTGAAGGAAGATGTCTGAACAGACTGCGCTAATTCCTCAGCTAAACGAGAATGAAATCCTTCGCGTGGAAAATCTCTCAATGCGGTTTGGTGGCTTAAAGGCTGTCGATCAGCTTTCCTTTTCCATCAACGAACATGAAATATTCGGCCTTATAGGGCCAAACGGCGCCGGAAAAACAACAGTGTTTAATTGCATTACGCAGTTTTACAAGCCGACCGAAGGTCGAGTGCTTTTCATGACCAACAAAAACCAGACGGAAAATCTCGTAGGTCAGAAGGTACATGACATAATCCGAAAGGGTTTGGTACGAACCTTCCAGAATGTGGAGCTTGTAAGCGAGCTATCATTGATTGATAACGTACTGGTTGGCGGACATATCGATTTCAAATCCGGCGGATTCTCTCAGGCACTGCGTCTGCCCAAGGCACGCCGAGAAGAGAAGACCATGCGCGAAAAAGCAGAAAGCGTTCTCGACTTCATGGGAATAGCTCATCTCAAGGATGCGCTGGCCGGCGGACAGCCCTATGGTATAAGAAAAAAGGTCGAAATGGCTCGCACGCTGATGTGCTCACCGAAGCTTATAATCTTGGACGAACCCGCGGCGGGACTCAATGACGTTGAAACACAGCAGCTGGCGGAGACTATCCGCGAGGTAAGGGACAAATATAACTGCTCTATTCTTCTGGTGGAACACGATATGCGTCTTGTTATGGATATCTGCGATAGGGTTTGCGCGATATCCTTCGGAAAGTTTTTGGCTTGCGAGACCCCAGAGGGCATCCAGAAAAATTCACTCGTTCAGGAAGCCTATCTCGGCGAAAAGGAGGAATAAAATGGGTAATCAAATAGCGTTATCCATCGAAGGGCTGAAAGTCAGCTATGGCCCAATTGAAGCGCTTAAAGGCATCAATATTGAGGTGCATGAGGGCAGTGTAGTTGCTCTTCTTGGCGCAAACGGTGCCGGAAAAACCACAACGCTTCAAACCATCTCCGGTTTGGTGCATGCCGCCGAAGGAAAAATATCCTTCTTTGGAAAGAACATTACAAACATGGAGGCGGAAGCAATAGCCTCTCTTGGAATTGCTCAATCTCCTGAAGGACGGCAGATATTTGCTGACTTGACGGTGGACGAAAACCTGAGAGCCGGAAGCTTTACCGTCAAGGATAGAAAGACTGTCGAACACTGCTATCAGCGTGTGTACAGGCACTTCCCCTTGCTCAAGGAACGCGGAAAACAGCTTGCTGGCACCCTATCCGGCGGAGAGCTGCAAATGCTCGCTATCGCCCGAGCCCTGATGTCTGACCCGAAGGTTCTTCTGCTGGACGAACCCTCCTTGGGTCTTGCACCGCTAATTGTAAAGGATATTTTTAAAATTATCGGTGAAATTAAAAAAGAGGGAACAACCGTCGTAATAGTGGAGCAAAACGCCCTCCAAACATTAAAAATCGCGGATTACGGCTATGTGCTTGATTTAGGACGCATCAATATTTCGGGTGAAGCTTCCGCTTTAATCAAGGATGAGCGTCTAATCGAGGCCTATCTGGGAACTAAATAGAAGTTCCGTTATTTAATATGTATCATGTGTGCAAACGTACATGAGAATAAAAAACAAAATGAGGAGATTGATTATGAAAAAAAGACTACTCCCCCTGCTACTTGCACTTTCAATGCTTTTCGCACTCGCCGCTTGCGGCAGCAACGGAGACTCCGCAGCTTCTGCAGACCCCGCTGCTACTGATTCCACAGTCGCTTCAGCCGCTCCCGTAGATGACGGAACTCAGGGAATTACAGATACCGAAATCAAAATCGCAAACACAGCAGCAACTTCCGGAGCCTACGCTCCTGTAGGCGTTCCGTTTAACGCCGGCATTCAGGCTTATCTGGATATGGTCAACGCCGCAGGCGGAATTGACGGACGTAAGATTACCTTCGTACATAAGGACGATGAATTCGACCCCGTTAAGGGCAAGGCTTATCTTCAGGAAATGGTCGAAGACGAACAGGTCTTTGCAATTGTCGGCGACTTCGGAACACCTGTAGTTGCAGCAACAGTTGATGATTTAAAGACCTATGGCATCCCCGTTGTTTATTTTGCAACAGGAATCGGACAGCTTTATTCCGAAAAAGCAACAACCAACGATGAAGGCTACAATCTCTTCCCCGTACAGCCCATCTATGTAACCGAGGGTAAGATCATGGTTGCACGCGGCGTCGGAAGCTTTGAAGCAAAAAAAATCGGTGTCATTTACACCTCCGATGACGCAGGAAAAGATATGCTCGCCGGAATCGAAGCTCAGTGCAAAGAGCAGAGCGTAGAATTTGTTTCCGAGCAGGTCGCTGCCGGTGCTGCGGACGTTTCTGCCGCCGTCACCTCCATCAAGAACTCCGGCGCAGATTTCGTCATCGTTGCTGCTATTCAGGCAACCATGCCGACTATCGTAAAGGAAATGGCCGCTCAGGGTATGACAGTTCCCGCTATCACCACCTATGTTAACGTTTCCCCGAAAATTTCTGAGCAGATTGCAACTGACATCGCCGGCAAGTTCGACGTTTATGGCGACGGCTGGGTATCCTACGAGGAAGACCGCGCTGAAAATTTGGCAGAGTTCCAGAAATGGGTTGCTGCAGACTATAAGGACAATGTTTATGCACAGACCGGCTGGATTGCGGCTTCCTTCTTCTGCGAAGGCTTGACACGTGTTGCTGCAAATGGCGAAGAACTCACATGGACCAGCTACATGAAGGCACTCGAATCCGCTCCCATCCAGAACCCCTTTGGCGGAACTCTAAACTACGCAAATGGCCAGCGTCTTGGTACACAGGAAATGAACATGTCCAAGGTCACCGCCGACGGCAAGTGGGAATTGGTTGACGGACTTAGCAGCATAGCTGACCTTTTAGGCAAATAAGCATTTTTCAAGCTTGAAGCACCGGTAAGGGGGCGTTAACGCCCCCTTCCTGTGTTATAATACAATGTATACTTCACTTTGATGGATCGTTGCGCCGCGCATTTGAGCAGCTTGAAACATTTTGATTGAATTCACGAGGCCGATCCTATAGGATAATGTAACGGAGGTTAATTATGGATTACAGAACAAAATTAGTCGATATTGATCAGGCGTTAGCGCTTGTTAAATCAGGGGATGTGATTGTGACCGGACTGGGTGCGGCAGAGGCCGGACTGTTTATGAGCCGCCTTCACACAATTGCAGACCGGGTCAGAAACGTAACCGTTACCAACTGCCTGCCCACACATCCGTCAGAAATATATGACGAGAAATATGCGGACTCTTTTTTCGTAGACGGCTGGTTCTATTCACCTGAATTGCGTAAGTCTCATAAAAACGGCAATATCTCTTTTATCCCCAATCATCTTCACTTATCCGCATTAAAGCGCTTGGACTATGTTCGTCCGAACATCTTTGTCGGCGCAGCCTCAATGCCGGACAAACACGGCTTTGTTTCGCTTTCTTTATCCAACACTTATGAGCGCCGGATGTTAGACGCCGCCGATATGGTAATTCTGGAGATTAATCCGAATATGCCATACACGCTGGGGTCCTATGTTTCGGTTGATGAGGTAGACTATTTTGTGCAGGCGGACTACGCAGCTCCCACCATTGCTGAAGCTCCTTTCAGCGAAAAGGACGTAATCATCGGCAAATACATCGCCGACATGGTTCCGGATGGGTCCTGTATCCAACTGGGTATCGGAGGAATTCCGAACGCTGTCGCCGCCGCATTGGAAAATAAAAATGATTTGGGCGTTCACACCGAGATGCTGACCACCGGCATGATGCGCCTTGCAAACATGGGCGTTATCAACGGAAGAAGAAAGCAGGCAGAAAAAGGAACCATGGTATGCGCTTTCGCCCTGGGCAGCAAAGAACTGTATGAGTTTATAGACTACAATCCCTCTGTTGCGGTCATGGACGGAGCTTGGGCAAACGACCCCTATGTTATTGGACGCAACGACGGACAGGTATCCATCAATACCACGCTGGAAGTCGATTTAACAGGACAATGCGCCTCTGAATCTCTTGGCTCCAGACAGTTCTCCGGAACAGGCGGACAATCGGACACAGCTGTGGGAGCACAGATTTCAAAGGGCGGAAAGTCAATTATTGCCCTGTACTCCAGCGCAATGGTAAAAAACCACGAAACAGGCGAAACCCGCATGGTATCCAAAATTGTACCCCAGCTCATGGCCGGTGCGGCTGTCTCGCTCTCTCGCAATGATGTCGACCGTGTTGTAACAGAATATGGTGTTGCCGAGCTGCGCGGAACAAATATCAGGGAACGTGTCAGACGCCTGATCGACATTGCTCATCCGGATTTCCGCGAGCAGCTTCGGGACGAGGCTGTGCGCCTCGGCATTCTCGGACGCTAGGAAGAAAGGTCGTAATTATGGCGGATTTTGTATATGAAAACAAATCAATTCATTTTGAGGAATACGGGCAGGGCGCTCCTATTCTGGTGCTCAACGGCATAATGATGTCCTGCATGAGCTGGAAAGAGTTTGTTGATCCCTTAAAGGAAAATAATCGGCTGATTTTAATGGACTTTTTGGATCAGGGTAAATCTCAGCGCATGACGGAGCCGTATTCTCAGGCCTTACAGGTCGAAGTCGTGTATGCACTTTTAAATCACCTAAACATAGACAAGATTAATCTGGTCGGAATTTCCTACGGTGGCGAGATTGCCCTTCAGTTCGCTGTCAAATTTCCGGAGCGCTTGGAGCGGCTTGCGCTGTTTAATACCACTTCAAAAACAGGCCCGTGGCTGAGGGATATCGGTGACGCATGGAATCTGGCCGCCGCCGATGCCGATGCTTACTACCTTACAACAATCCCCGTCATTTATTCCCCCGGATTTTACCTTAAGAACAACGATTGGCTAAATCGCCGCCGCGAGCTGCTTCGCCCCATTTTCGCCAATCCGGATTTTACTTCCGCTATGGAGCGTCTGGTTAACAGCGCCGCGGAATATGATGTTTCCGCAGAAATCCACAATATAAGTGCGCCTACGCTGGTTGTTTCCTGCGAGCAGGATTATCTCACGCCGATGGAGGAACAGCGCATAATTGCATCGCTGATTCCCGATAGTCAGCGTGTGATACTGCCGAACTGCGGCCACGCATCAATGTATGAGCAGCCGATTTTGTTCACCTCGCTTATACTTGGCTTTTTCAACAATCTTAAGATGCGTTACGGTATAGTATAAAAACACTTGCAAAACAAACAAGTTGCCATTATAATGAATACCAAACCACGTTTCATATTATTCTACAATAACGCTTAGGAGGACGAATTTGGAATCTCTTGTCAACAAACCACGTACTCAGCGAGGACGCACAACCTTGAATAACATCCTCAGCGCCGCAGCACAGGTGTTTTATGAGAAGGGATATCATGACGCTTCCATTAATGACATCACCCGCTTGGCAGGGGTCGCATCCGGAACATTTTATGTCTATTTCGATGGCAAATACAATTTATACAAATATCTTCTGCTGCAATGCAGCCACATCATCCGTAAGCATCTGAGCCTTTCAGTCAAAGACTGCAAAACCCGCCGAGAGGTTGAACGGGTTGGTATGAAGGCTTGGCTGGAGTTTGCGCTCGAAAACCAATATATGTACAACATCATATGGGAATCTCTTTATGTTGACCGAGAACTGTTTGTTGACTATTATCAAACCTTCAGCAGAGAGTACATTAAAGGACTGGAAGCTGCGAAACTCACCGATGAAATCATCGATATAGACAGCGAGGTTTTGTCATACATTCTTATGGGTGCTTCGAACTTTCTGGGACTTAATTGGTGTGTGTTTAAAGAAGACCCGGAGGCAATAGACCACGTTGTGGATGACTTTATGAAGATTCTAGACGGGGGTATTTTTTCAAAGGATTTCAAGGCTGAACCGGCTCCGATTGAGCACAAACCCACCGAAGTAAAGCAAAGATTTCGTTTTCAGGTTGTGATGGATGACGATGCGGCTGAAAAAGAACCTGAATAAATAAAACAACCTGCCTGCAACTTAATTGCAGGCAGGTTGTTTTATTTTAAGTCAAAGGAATAAAATCCAAAAACGCTAATTAGTTATGCGTAATGCCGGACCAAATCTGTCAGGGCCGATAAATCATCGGTAATGATACTGTGGCTCAAACCGGCAAGAATATGCAGCTGTGCCTGCTCGCCAAAAAACTCTTTGGTTTTTCGCGCCTCGTCAATGGGGACGACCATATCCGCTTCACCGTGGATGATGGCTACTGGGCATTTTACGCTGCTTGCTCTTCCGTTGCCTGCGCACACCAGATTCGACGTTTCAGATATGTTGAAGTGCACAAGGCTGTAGTCAACATCAACCAAATTACGCTGTTTTAAAATGGCTTCAAGATATAGCTCGTAATCCTCCGCAGGCGGCTGATTATTATGATATATAACCAAATTCCAGAGATAGCGGAAAAATTCCTTGTCATTGGAGTCATACGCACGCAGAGCCGGTGCAACCTGAACGGGGTCGGCGGCAATTTCGTCCTTATTCAAAAGACAGTCACCAATAATCATTGCTCCGGACGAATCCTTGCGGAACATGGTATAACCCTGAATACCAACCGAACTAAGCAGAATAATTCCACGTACCTCGCTGCCGAGATCGGCAGCGATTTCCATTGCAATACCGCCGCCTGTGGACCAGCCCAAAATAACGGGCTTACTAATGCCTTGAAGAGAAATGAATTCCTTAATATCGTCTGCGAGCTCATGCAGTGAATCGAAGCCATGATTAAAGCTGCTGTCACCAAAGCCTCGCAAATCCACTGCGTAAATGGTGAAATCCTTCTCAAGCTTTTCCATCAGCGTCTGATAATGCACGGAGCTGCTCATGTTTCCGTGAAGAAGCAGCAGAACCTTGTCCCCAACTCCGCATTTTCTGTATGCCAGAGTTTCTCCGCCGGAAATTGACTGGAATAGAATCGGATACTGTTTCACAATTATTCCTCCTAATGAAGCGATAGTGTTAAATCAATATGAAGCATCGTTCATGTTTATAATATATTTGTTTTTTATATTTGTCAAGTGCTGAGAATCAACATCCGACTGTTTGTCGACTATAGCACAGAAGCGACTTTAACTTGATTTAACAAAACCAATATAAAAATATGATAGAAAGGTTTTTGTAAAACTATATACTAAAAATGTAAGCATTACAGACCCTTCGCATAAAATGGTTTGGGAAAGAATGAAACAGAGCGGTGACATTTTAACGATCAGAATTGGAAAGGTGATTTGCTTGAAAATACTTCTTCCTGTTGACTGCACAAATACTTCGATTTATGAGGCAAAGAAAGCTGCGGAGATTGCCAGAACATATAACTGTCCGATAAAATTCATCGGTTTTATCGATGACCGCGAGCTGCGGGAGTACAAAAGGTATATCAGATTATGGCGGCAGACAGACGGCTCGATTTTAAAACAGAATATCGGTCTAATGACAGGCAAATCCGCAAGCGCAAAACTATGGAGCAAGGCTTTCTTTATGATTCATGAAATCATAAGCGAGATGGACTGCTCGGGCTGTCAAATTGAATCCGAAGTATTGGTCGGGAAAAGCTCTGACAGTATTTTTAACATGGCGAAAAGTGATAACGCAGGCTTAATCATTATGAGCGATGTTTTTCTACGGCACTTCTTTTCAGGCGCTTTCACAGGAATAGCAATTTCGGAAGCACCATGTCCGGTGCTGGTGGTAAACTCTGATATGTAGAGCTGACATTGAAAGACAATCTATGATAATTGGGGCACAATTCTGTGCCCCAATTTATTTATACCTGCAAACACGGCCCAGCCTGCCGCCTAATCGGCTAAGTATTTCATTTGAAATCGTGCCGGATTGCAAAGCAATATCGCCAACGGTAATTATTTCGTTTTCTGATTCACCGATAATAACAGCCACATCATTTGCTTTGACCTTGGGAATACCGCTTACATCAACAGTCATTTGGTCCATACATATGCGGCCGATAATTGGTGCTCTCTTGCCAGAAAGCAAAACGTATCCTTTACCGCACGACAAATTTCTCGGGATACCATCGGCATAGCCGATAGACAAAACAGCAATTTTCATGTTAACCGGTGCTTCGAAGGCCAGGCCGTAACCGGAAAATTCGCCGCCGGCCAAATTCTTGACCATACTTACGCGAGCCTTGACCGAGAGCACGGGGCGCAAATCGGCATCGCACTTGTCAGTGTCCGCCTTAGTGCTCAGCATTCCGTAAAGAGCTATTCCAATCCGAGCATAATCACAGTTCGTTTTTGGGTAGTTAAATAAGCCGTAGCTGCTTTGAATATGCAGTTTGGGACACTTAAAGCCCTGAGCTTTAATTTTGTTAACAACACTGTCAAATAGGAGAATTTGAGCATTTGTATATTCCTGAAAGGGCGTTTCCCTTGAGTCCGAAGCACATAAATGAGTGAACATTCCGTCTATAACCAAGTTTTTGTACCTAAACATTTCAATTATGCTATCAGTGTTTTCACAGCGCTCACCCAGTCTGTGCATTCCCGTGTCAATTCCAATATGAACATGAAGCTTATGCCTATAGCAGTTAAGCGCCTTGGCATATTCAGCGTCCAGCACAGTCTGTGTAAGGCGGTGCTTCTTTAAAAGATAAAACTCATTAGGATGAGTATAGCCCAGAATCAAAATTTCGCCCTTAATGCCGTTTTTGCGAAGCTCCACGCCCTCACACAGACTAGCGACACAAAAGGCGTTAACATCCATTGTATTCAGTTCACGCGCAATAGCAACTGCCCCATGACCGTATGCGTTTGCTTTCAGTGCCGCCATCAAACGGCAATTGTCCGGCAAGAGTCCGCGCAGCAGCTCGCAGTTATGGCGAAGATTATCCATATCAAGTTCAATCCACGCTCTACCAGTTTTCGCTTCACACATGCGCTTACCTCCAGACTGTTATTATAAAACCGTCGGCGTTATTACCGGATACGGTACAAAGTGCTCCGTCATCAACATCAATTTTGCTTAGACCCCTCTTGGCCGCTTTTCGAAATGAAATTTCGATTAGTCGTCCGCTCACATCGTAGGTAAAGGGATTTGCTCCGCAGCTGTTCTCTCTCAAGAAAAGGTGGTATTCCTCCAGAGTCATCTGTTCCTTAAGCATAATTGCCGAATGAGGATAGCCGACATAGCGGAAATGCCACGGCTCCCAAGCAATCCCTGTAATGCTCTCCTTGCCTTCGGGATATCGCTCAATAAATCCGAAGGCCGGGGCTTTCTCACGAAAGCTGTGGCAAATCCCACTGTACGGAAAATCAGGTCTTATAAAATCAATGTCAGGCTTGTTTATGGCAAGGTCAATCGCAAGACCGGTTTGGTGTTCGCTGCATCCCGGCAGGGCAACGTATTTGTTTGTAAACACCCTGCCGTTTTCTGCAATCGAGTCCTTATAAAGCTGCGTCTGTTCGGCTTTGGAGCGCCAACCGCTCACGGCAACAATTTGGTCGCGTATTTCAGCCTCTTCAATCAATCTATATAAAAGCCTTGCGCTCTGCCGTTCCATTAACGCGGCGGGGTTTTTCTCATCAACTGCGATAAGCGAGAGCTCGTCCTCATCCTCGCGGCAGGGATTGTTGCTGTTCACCAAGATAAGGCTGCCGCGGTAAACCGCCTTTTCTGGCAGCTCAAGCGTTTTCATCACACACCGCCAGATTAATTATCGCTGTAATCACCTCTGCAAAGCTTAAGCCAACAGCCTTCATCATGTTTGGGTATCGGCTGTGAGAGGTAAAACCGGGAATGGTGTTGACTTCATTAAAAACAAGCTCTCCCGAGGGCTTGAGGAACATGTCCACTCGTGCAAAGCCCTTACAGCCAAGAGCTTTGTAAATCACTTTAGCCGCGGTCTTTATTTCCTCCGATTTATAAGCGGGAATCCTTGCCGGAACGTGGATTTTTGAACTTATCAGGTTATATTTTTCTGTAAAATCGAAAAAGCCATCAGAAAGCTCAATTTCGTCAATTTCTCCTGTTAAAAGCTTTTCGTTGCCCATAACCGCGCAGCCGACCTCAAAGCCCTCAATATTTTCCTCCATTATCACCTCGTTGTCGTATTCAAATGCGCGCGCTATTGCCGAGGGTAGATCTGCCAGTCTAGAAACTCTGGTTATTCCAAAAGAGGAGCCGGCTTTCACGGGCTTAATGTACAAGGGGTATCCGAGAGTTTCTGTGTATTCTTCCGCAAGCTCCAAGGCTGACGCGTTTTTCAGCACAAACGAGCGCGGCACAGGAACTCCTGCTAAGTGCGCGAGCTGATGCGCTCTGAACTTGTCCATACAAAGAGCCGAGCACAAAACACCGCAGCCGATAACGGGTATTCCAGCAAGCTCTAATAGCCCCTGAACTGTTCCGTCTTCTCCGTTTTTGCCGTGCATTACGGGCATCGCGGCGTCCAACAAGACACCGTGAATAGAATCTCTTCCGATTTCAAGCAGACCATGCATCTGACGATCCGGTGAAATCATAGCACGAACACAATCGCTTGGATTGCACCAAGTTCCGTTGGCAATTTTACGAATATCACCTTTAAACCGAAACCACTCGCCCTCAGGTGTAATTCCAATCATTATCGGGTTAAAGCTTCTTCTGTCAAGGGCTTCAATGACCGAATAAGCCGACTGAAGCGAAACCTCGTGCTCGCTCGATAAACCTCCAAAAATAATCCCAATATTCAGCATACGTTACTCTCCTTTGCTTCCTTAATCAGAATTCTGGGCGGCTGTGAAACCACCGTGCTGTTATTCGGAACATCGGTAAAAATCACCGCGCCTGCCCCAATTTTCACGTTGTCCCCAACAATGATGTCTCCAATGATTACCGCACCTGCCCCGATAAGGCAGTTGCAGCCGATTTTGGGTGCTTTTTGCTCGATTTCACCGATGGTCACGTTTTGATAAATCCTGCAGCCTTCGCCAATGCTTGAATAACGCGAAATATAGATTCCGTGCAGTCCGTGGGGCAGGCTCGGAATTTTTTTAATAACCGCACCTGCTCCAACATAGCCGCCGTGTTTATGAGCTAAACGGCAGCACAAAAAAGTCAAAATATCCTTTGCGAGCGCAGGCTTTGCGTGTTCTCGCAGATAGAACACGCGCCAAAATAATTCGAGATTGTCTCCCCTTGAATAGTCGATAATTCTTTCTCTACAACTCATTTGTTAAATCTCCCGCTTTTTGCATAAAAAAGCTCCCAGCCTTGTACGATTATCGTAACAAAGCAGGGAGCATAATGTTTCCGGTTTTACATAGCAATTTATGACTTTTTTGGAACTAGAATCTTACGTTTTTCTTACAATCGCGCGGAAGCAGCACAGAGAACACGACCTTTTCGTCCGCACTTTCGGCCTTAATCAAGCCGCCGTGGAGCGTGACAATCTCTTTTGCGATGGCAAGCCCAAGACCGGCACCGCCGGTTTCGCTTGCGCGAGAGGTATCCATGCGGTAGAACTGTTCAAATAGTCGGCTCAGCTTTTCTGCGGGGATTGTTCTTCCGCTATTTATGAAGCGAAGAATAACGACATCCTCAGCATAATCAACGATAACCGAGATGGTGCTGTTCGGATAGCTGTAGTTAACGGCGTTACGAATTAGGTTATCAAAAACTCTCTGGAGCTTGTCCGCATCGCAGATGATTTCCATGTTGGGTGGCAGTGACAGATCCCAGTTAAGTCCCTTTTCGGCCAGTATGGGATTAAATTCAAAGGTGATTTGCTCAAGCATTCTAGTAAGGTTGACGGCTTCGGGTTCGAGTGTAAGGTGAGTAAGGCTAAAGCGTGTAATATCAAAAAACTCGTTGATTAGCTCCTCAAGCCGCTGGGCTTTATTCAGAGCTATCGCCGAATACTTTTCCTGCAATTCGGCAGAGATTTCCTTCTCGTCACGAAGCAGGGTGAGATACCCTATAACGGAGGTAAGCGGAGTTTTGAGGTCATGAGCCAAATAGACGATGAGGTCATTTTTTCGCTGCTCTGCGTCCTTTGCAGCTCTGGCGTTTCGGATGGATTCGCTTTTTAGCTGATTCATTTGCAGCTCGACCTGCTTCAGTGTTGTCGGAAGGGTAATCAGCGTATCGTCCTCGGTAACCATCGTTTTCACCGCGGAGGTTATATCCTGAAAATAACGGGTTATACGGTAAACATGAAGCAAAACGATAACAATAGCTCCAAGCAGCCAGATAACCAGGCTTGTAAGTACAGGTTCATAGAATAGGTTTTTGATAAGTAGATAGAACCACTCAGTACCCTGCCAAACGATGAAACGGCTGCAAATCCAATAAGCGCTGAAGAGGAATATTGCAAGTATCACTGCAAAAGCGACCTCGGTCACGAGCAGCCGTCCGACTGTTAATCGGAACACGTCACTTGTGACGGTGTGTTTTCTGTTCTCATTACGCAATTGTATACCCCACCCCCCACACTGTTTTGACAAATTTGGGTTTTCGGCTGGGCTCGTGCATTTTTTCGCGTAGACGAGCGACATGAGCCATTACAGTGTTGTTATTATCCAGATATTTCTCACCCCAAACGGTTTCAAAAAGCTCCTCGGAGGAAATAACAGTGCCCTTGTGCTCACACAAATGCCAGAGAATCGAAAACTCTATCGGTGTTAGTGGAAGCTCTTGTCCGTTAAGCGTACACCGGTGTGAGTCCTGACAGATATACAACCCCGAAAAATCATGCTCCTTGACCTCCTGAACAGAGGCCGACGCAGAGTTATAGCGATTGCAGCGTCGAAGCTGGGTTTTGACTCTGGCTATCAGCTCGAGCGGGTTAAAGGGCTTGGTAACATAGTCGTCTGCCCCCAAGGTGAGACCCATAATTTTATCCATGTCCTCAACCTTAGCGGTGAGCATTATAATCGGAAACAGGTGCTTTTCACGAATTTTCTGACAGAGCGTAAAGCCGCTCATGTCAGGCAGCATAACGTCCAAAATGGCAAGGCTGACAGTGCTGCATTCAACACAGTTTAAAGCATCAGTCGCGTTATAGAATTTGAATACTTCATAATTTTCATTGCGAAGACAGACCTCAACAAGGTCCGCAATCTCTTTCTCGTCGTCCACAACTAATATCTGTTCCATCGTAAAACTTCCTAACATAGCAGCATTGTTTTGCTTTCGCACAGCAGCGTGTCTAGGACGGATAGCGGTGCCTCATATCGTCCGCAACCAATTATACAGTACACTTGGTACTTATTCAACATCTCACGGCGAAAAACACATATGTTCCGCTGCGCGCACAGTATTATGCAACTATTAATTATATAAGGTCTGCCCAAGAAAATGTATATACAAATTCTACAACGATTTTCGTTAAGCTATTGATAAAAAAAGCCCGGTATGCTATTATTTTATAGCCGTCTGAGATAAAACGGGCTTCGTAAATACATATATACGTTTAGGAGAAATAGGCAATGTTTTTTTTGCTGATTGCAGTGTTGTGTACAACAAGTCTAACTGTCATCTTTAAAGTTTCCGAAAGCAAAAACTCCAACAGGTACGCTGTCACGGCATTTAATTGCCTTAGTGCGATGATTATCAGCTATATATTCATCTTCGGGCAGAAGATTTTCGATACATCATGGTTTAGCGCACTGTTCAGTGAGTTTTCCGGCGCTGTCTCCTCCGGCGTAAAACTCAGCTCTGAAGCATCACCTGCCTTCGCAATTTTGCTGGCAATTCTCGGAGGTGTCGTGACATACATTTGCCTTTATATATTGCAGCTCTCAACCGCCAGAAACGGAAGCGCAATGACCATCACATTCAACAAAGTCGGAGTAATGATTCCGGCGATACTCTCGGTCATCTTTTTCAGAGAGGTGCCCAGAACAATGCAGATAATAGGTGTTGCTATCGCAATCCTATCCATTATCATGGTTTATTTCAAAAAAGAAGAAACCAGTGTCATCACATTAAAAATCGCTTTGTTTGGAACTCTGTTTTTCGGAGGATTCTTAGATTTCATTTCGAAGATATATGAATTTTATGGCACAGAAGAATTTCAAGGGCTATTCATTTTCTACCTTTACGTCTTCTCGTCAATTATGGCATTCATATCGATGGTGAAGAAAGACAGAAAAATTAAACGCTCCGATGTGATTTTTGGCTTGATTACCGGTATACCGATGATGTTTATCTCAACATTCCTGCTAAAATCTCTCTCTACTGTACCGGCGTTTATTGTTTTCCCGCTTTATTCAGTTGGCGCAATTTTGCTTGTCAACCTCATTAATCTGTTCGTCTTTAAAGAAAAGCTAACCAAACAGCAGTTTGCCGCCATCGGAATGATGATTGTTGCAACCGTCTTTTTAAACCTGTGATTCATTGAGGACTGCTTCTTATTCGATGAGCTTATAATGTAATATGCAAAAAATCCTGCGTCTGTAAAAGACACAGGATTTTTTGTAATAAAAACAGTGCAGGATAAAACCCGCACGCCACAATGAACGTACGGGCTTTACCTTGGAAAGAGGAATTATGGAGAGAGAGGATTATTATTGGAATCGCGAGCAGAAAGCTCGCGGCGCATACTTATGAAGTATGCTTATTCATAGAGCTTGGCAAGCTTCTCGAGGTGTTCGTATCTTGCCTTTGCGTTAGCCTCGGCGTCGTTGAAGAGCTCCTCGGCTCTTTCAGGGAAGGCGCGTGTCAGAGAGGAGTAACGAGCCTCGCTCATAATGAAGTCGCGGTAGCTGCCGGTCGGGGTCTTGCTATCGAGAATGAACGGGCTCTTGCCCTCGGCCTTGAGTGAGGGGTTAAAGCGGAACATGTTCCAGTAGCCGCAATCAACAGCCTTCTTCATTTCGCTCTGGCAGTTAACCATGCCGCCCTTGATGGAATGCATTTCGCAGGGCGCGTAGCCGATGACAAGCGAAGGACCGTGGTAAGCTTCAGCTTCGGCAATTGCCTTAAGTGTCTGAGAGGGGTTTGCGCCCATAGCAACCTGAGCGACATAGATGTATCCATAGCTCATTGCAATCTCGGCAAGACTCTTCTTTGCGACGGATTTACCTGCTGCCGCGAACTGTGCAACCGCGCCGATTTGGGTTGCCTTGGAGGCCTGTCCGCCGGTGTTGGAATACACCTCGGTGTCGAAGACCATGATGTTAACATCCTCGCCGGAAGCAAGCACGTGGTCAAGACCGCCAAAGCCGATGTCGTATGCCCAGCCGTCGCCGCCGAAAATCCAAACGGATTTCTTGCCCAGATATTCCTTGCTTGCGAGAATCTCCTTGGAGTAGGAGCACTCGGAATCCTTTTCGAGCTCGGAGACAAGCGCCTCAACCGCAGCCTTGTTGGCTTCGCCGTCGTCCATGGTGGCAAGATAAGCTTCGCAGGCGGCCTTCTTGGTATCAACTGTGGTAATATCCATCAGTTCTTTTACCTTGGCGGCAAGACGATTGCGGATGGCCTTTTGACCCAGATATAGTCCGTAGCCGTGCTCGGCGTTATCCTCAAACAGGGAGTTAGCCCAAGCGGGGCCCTTGCCTGCCTTGTTAATAGTATAGGGGGAGGTAGCTGCCGGTCCGCCCCAGATGGAGGAGCAGCCCGTAGCGTTGGAGATATACATACGGTCGCCGCAAACCTGAGTGATAAGTCTAGCATAAGCGGTCTCAGCGCAGCCTGCGCAGGAACCGGAGAACTCAAGCAGCGGAGTCTTGAACTGGCTGCCTTTGACAGAAGTGATGTCTTCAACATCCGGCTTGGAGCTTGCCTTGGCAACCATGTAATTAAATACGGCCTGCTCTTTAAGCTCCTCTTCCTGCGAAACCATGGTTAAGGCCTTTGCAGGGCAGGTGCTTGCGCAAACTCCGCAGCCCATGCAGTCAAGCGGCGAAACCGCGAGTGCATAGGTATAAACGCCTTTGCCCTTGCCAGCCTTGAAGGGAGCGCTCTTCGTGCCTTCGGGTGCGGCGGAAAGCTCAGCCTCGGTGAGTGCATAGGGGCGAATGGTTGCGTGCGGGCAGACATAGGAGCACTGGTTGCACTGGATGCACTTTTCTGAGTCCCAAGTCGGAACGCTGACTGCAACGCCGCGCTTCTCATAAGCAGATGCGCCCTGCTCAAAGGTTCCGTCAACATGCTCTTCGAAAGCGGATACCGGCAGACTGTCACCGTCCATTTTACCAATCGGTAGGGTGATTTCTTCAACCATTTTAACAAGCTTTGCTCCGCCCTCAAGCGAGGCTTTGGTGCATGCTTTTTCAGCGTTTGCCCAAGAAGCGGGGACATTGACCTTTACGAAAGCGGTGGCTCCGGCTTCGATAGCCTTGTGGTTCATGTCCACAACGTCCTGACCCTTTTTGAGATAGCTCTTGGTTGCGGCGTCCTTCATGTAACCTATAGCTTCTTCCTGAGGCATAACCTTTGCAAGGGTAAAGAATGCGGACTGGAGAATCGTATTAGTACGCTTGCCCATTCCCATCTTGATTGCAAGATCGATAGCGTTGATGGTGTATACATTAATGTTGTTGTTGGCAATATAGCGCTTGGCCTCGGCGGGCATATGCTCGTCAAGTTCTTCAGGTGTCCACTGGCAGTTAATAAGGAAAGCGCCGCCGGGCTTAACATCACGCACCATTTTATAGCCCTTGAGAATATAGGACGGGTTGTGGCAGGCGACGAAATCGGCCTTATTAATATAGTAAGGGCTGCGGATGGGCTTGTCACCAAAGCGCAGATGGCTGATGGTAACGCCACCGGTCTTTTTGGAGTCATACTGGAAGTATGCCTGAACATATTTGTCGGTATGGTCGCCGATAATCTTAATCGAGTTCTTGTTTGCGCCGACAGTGCCGTCTCCGCCGAGGCCCCAGAATTTGCACTCGATGGTGCCGGGAGCAGCGGTGTTGGGGGCGGGCTTCTCTTCAAGTGACATGTTGGTAACGTCGTCCGTGATACCGATGGTGAACTGGCGGCGCGGTGCGTCGTTTTTAAGCTCTTCATAAACAGCAAAAACGCTGGAGGGAGGCGTGTCCTTTGAACCAAGGCCATAGCGTCCGCCGATGACAGTGTTTGTCATGCCGGCATTAGCAAGAGCGGTAACAACATCCATATATAGAGGTTCGCCAATAGCTCCTGGCTCCTTGGTGCGGTCAAGAACGGCAATCTTCTTTGCGGTCTTCGGAATAGCTTCAATCAGCTTGCCGGAAACGAAGGGACGATACAAACGGACTTTAATAAGACCAACCTTTTCGCCCATAGCGGTAAGATAATCAATAACCTCTTCCGCTACGTCGCAAATCGAACCCATTGCGATAATCACGCGTTCGGCGTCCGGTGCACCGTAGTAGTTGAAGAGCTTATAGTCGGTTCCAAGCTTTGCGTTGACCTTGCCCATATATTCTTCGACAATTCCGGGGACAGCCTCGTAATACTTGTTTATGGCTTCACGGTGCTGGAAGAAAACATCTCCGTTTTCGTGCGAGCCGCGCATTACGGGGCGCTCAGGGTTGAGTGAGCGTTTGCGGAATTCGTCAACAGCGGTCATGTCGCACATTTCTGCCAGATCTTCGTAGTCCCATGTCTCAATTTTCTGAATCTCGTGGGAGGTACGGAAACCGTCAAAGAAGTTTATGAACGGAACGCGGCTCTTGATTGCAGCAAGATGTGCAACAGCGGCGAGATCCATTACTTCCTGAGTGTTTGTTTCGGCAAGCATCGCAAAACCGGTCTGGCGGCAGGCCATAACGTCCGAGTGGTCACCAAAAATGTTGAGCGCCTGAGCCGCCACTGTTCTTGCGGATACGTGGAAAACGGTTGGCAACAGTTCACCCGCAATTTTATACATATTAGGAATCATAAGCAGAAGACCCTGAGAGGCGGTGTATGTAGTGGTAAGAGCACCTGCGGCGAGTGAGCCGTGAACAGTTCCGGCGGCACCGGCTTCTGACTGCATTTCAGCAACGTTGACTGTTGTACCGAATATGTTTTTTCTCCCCGCGGCGGACCACTGATCAACATAGTCTGCCATAGGGCTTGACGGTGTTATCGGATAAATGCCCGCCACTTCCGTAAACGCGTAAGACACGTGTGCGGCGGCGGTGTTGCCGTCCATTGATTTCTTTGTTCGTGACATTTTCAAGTCTCCTTTATTTATTGATTTTTCTATCGTAAGCAGAGAAGCATGATGTATTCGGTTGCATACACATATAAAAAGTTCTCTGGATGACTGAACAGACAGCATGATTGAGTATATCAAGCGGATTCATTGTATCATATATATTATTTTATGGAAAGAGTTTTTTTAACTTTGTATATACATTATAAATATCGTTGCGCATAATTGTAAGGAATAATCATATTTCATAAATTCGAATTATTGTAATGGATGAAAAGTTTGATGTTCCATCTTGACGCAAGGGAGCACGCGGTTAAAATAGTTGCAAATACGTACAATAGTTAAAAAATATCATTCAAAACTATCATAACAAGTGAGGCAAATTGATATAGTGCCGCAAGATGGCATTTTGATTGACTGCTTAAATTCCACTCATATGTCGATAAGCTCAAATCCGATAATTGGCCAAAAAACGCTCAAAATGTATTGACAAATGGATAAATGTATATATAATTAACATATATACAGCAATGTTGAGGTGAATTGTATGAAAAATACGGATACTAATTATGAAAAATGCCTAAATGTACTTAAGGAAGAGCTTCTTCCAGCGATGGGATGTACCGAACCAATCGCGATTTCCTATTGCGCCGCAGTTGCAAGGGAGACTTTGGGAGATATTCCCGACCGCATAGTTATAGAAGCGAGCGGTAATATTATAAAGAATGTTAAAAGTGTAGTTGTACCAAACACAGGGAATATGAAAGGAATAACAGCCGCCGCTGCCGCTGGTGTAATTGCCGGAAATGCAGAAAAAAAGCTGGAGGTTATTTCAACGGTCTCTGAGAAACAAATCGAGGCAATAAAAGATTACCTTAACAACACTGAGATTGAAGTTGTGCTTTCGGAGTCACCCTATATTTTCGATATATACATTACCGTTTATAAGAACGATAACTACGCAAAAGTTAGAATCGTGAATTATCATACAAATATTGTCCATATCGAAAAGGACGGCAAAACCCTTCAGGAGTCCGTTATTTCCTGCGGAATGGAGAATGGGCTAACAGATCGTTCATTTCTTTCGGTTGAGCTTATTTTAGATTTTGCAAATTCTGTTGATATTTCCGATGTTAAGGACTTACTTGACACACAAATACAATACAATATTGCAATTGCCGAAGAGGGTTTGAAAAACAGCTATGGTGCTAATATCGGCTCTGTGCTTCTGGCTCACAACGAAAACTCGCTGCGGCTCAGAGCAAAGGCAATGGCAGCCGCTGGTAGTGACGCAAGAATGAATGGCTGTGATATGCCTGTTATTATTAACTCCGGCAGTGGAAATCAGGGAATTACGGCATCAGTTCCGGTAATCGTGTATGCTCGTGATATGAAGGTCTCTGACGAAAAAATGTACCGTGCGCTTGTGCTTTCCAACCTCATTGCTATTCATCAAAAAACCCGCATCGGCAGGCTTTCCGCATATTGCGGGGCCATCAACGCGGGTGCTGCAGCAGGGTGCGGAATAGCTTACTTGATGGACGGATCGCTGGATGCGATTTCGCACACCCTGGTAAATGCTTTGGCTATTTCCTCCGGTGTGATATGTGACGGTGCAAAGGCCTCCTGCGCCGGGAAAATTGCGGTTGCTGTGGACACAGGAATACTCGGTTATGAAATGTATTGTGACAATCAGCAGTTTTACGGCGGTGACGGCATCGTTAAGAAGGGAGCTGAAAATACACTGGTTAGCGTTGGACGGCTCGGCCATGACGGCATGAAAGAAACTGACATCGAAATACTGAATATCATGATTGATAAATAACCCGTGGCTGCTCTCAGATGGAAAAAGTGAGCAGCGGGATATCCAACGAGGAACTGGGATAAGTCGTATAGGTGGTAGCCAGCAGATGCATATTAACATCATAAACATCCGTGCTGAAAATTGACATGTCATCGGAGTTGTCAAGCAAAAAGTCTACGGACTTCAAGAATTGATAGTGAGGTATGTTGACAAATATCTTTACAAATTTTGGATGTGCGTTTGGCAGAGTCTTCATATAATCGTAAACGAAATGCGAGCTCAGATAGTTAAGAGATTTTGTAATGTCGTCCACCAGCCTAACGGGGATGTAAGTATAGTCCAGCGATTCGTTTTTTTCCTTGGTTTTATTTACGAGTATTATTTCGTAATACAACTCATCATCGGATACATTTGCTTTGCTGGCAAGCTCCGGATGTGCTTTTACAATTTTAAACTGTACGATCTGATGTCTGCGGCTTCCGCCTATGTCCAGCTTCATTGCGGAGCCAAAAGCCTTTGACTCAGTAGATACACTTTGATCAGAGCAAACAAATGTTCCGCGGCCGCGAACCCTGTCGAGCACACCCATGACAGACATTTCTTTTATAGCTTTGTTTGCGGTGACGCGAGAAACTTCAAAAAGCTCAGCAAGTTCGATTTCTGATGGTATTTTGCTGCCGAGTGGGTATTCTCCGCTTTTAATTTTATCAAATACATAGTTTTGTATTTGCATATAGCTTGGTGTTGATTCCAGTTCAGACATTGGGGCCCTCTTTTCGTCAAGTATTGTATACTGTCAATATTTTATGTTTACAACTTCTTCAATTATATAGAACAACGCCAGGAATTGTCAACACCAATTCCAACATTATGTTTATAAATGTATATATCTTTTAAGCTTTAGGAGGAACAAAAATGAACAGAAAAGAAAGATTGCAGGCGGTTATCAATGGTGTTGAGCCGGACAGAACCCCTGTAAGTACATGGATGCATTTTTCAGAGCATGACCAAGATCCCCGTTCTTTAGCAGAAGCCATGGTTGACTTTAACGAAAGGTATGATTATGACTTCATAAAAATGATGCCCTTCGGCGCCTATACAGTACAGGATTGGGGCGCAAAGCTTGAGGTATACTGCGATAAATTCAAAGAGGTCGAAATTGCCGCACCTGCGATTTGCGAGCTTGAGGATTATCTTAAAATTGAGCCGCTTTCTGCAACCTACGGCACTTGGGGGAAAACACTTCAGTTATCCCGCTTACTTTCCAAGATTGCAAAGCCCAACACTCCCTACATTCAAACGCTTTTCTCTCCCTTAAC
>JAGPMA010000020.1 GCA_018053145.1 Oscillospiraceae bacterium
TCCTCGAAGAACAGGACTATATAAATATCGAGCTTTAAAACAACAATCCTCTTTTTCTTTCCTTTCTTTTCTCTCCTCCTCCCCCCGCAGAAATCAGTCAAGGCATACGCCTTGGCTGATTTCATAGGATACAAATACACATAAGGAAAGTTTCTTATCAATACGGTGCGAACCCAGTCGAAACAGCTTCCATCCCATTAACAACCAAAGCCGATATATAAACGGCCTCACGAAAGGGAATTGATACAATGAACGATTTTTACGTAGTTCTTCTCAAGTTTCTTCCTGTACTAACAATGATTTTGTTGGGTGTATTAATCCGCATAATCAAGCTTCTCAAGCCTGAAACCATTCAGGAACTCAAGACCATTCTTATCAACATATCCCTCCCTTCAATGTTTTTCCTCACCTTCTCTAAAACCGAATTCGAGTTTAGGTACATCTTGATTTTCATTGCTGTTTTTCTCGTCTGCCTTGTCATGCTTATTTTTGGAAAAGCCTTTTCCAAAAAGCTTTGTCCCGGCAACAGCTACTATCCCTCCGTGTTCACAGGTCACGAAAACGGTATGCTGGGCTACGCTCTGTTTACCGCTTTTTTCGGTGCGGAGAACACCTATAAGCTGGCGATTTTCGATATTGGTCAGGTGATTTTTGTATTCTTCGTTTTGGTCAATTTCCTTCGTAAACAAAATGGAACCAATTCATCTCCAAAGCAAGTTCTTTTGGGTTTTGCCAAGTCGCCTATAATTCTGTCAATGACCGCCGGAATCGTTTTCAGCAGCACTGGCCTTGCCTCCTCAGTTCAGGATTACCAACTAACCGCTGCCTTTACGTCTGTTCTTACCCTTCTCGGTAATTTGACTGTCCCGCTCATCTGCATAATCCTTGGTTACGAGCTGCGGATTAATTTTAAGAACATTCTCAGCCCGATTATGACCGTTTTACTCCGCATGGCTCTGATGCTCGCCTTCGCATTTGTGATTAACAAGTTTTTGGTCACAGCATATTTGGGGCTCGATAGAAGTTTCGAAATTGCTTTATACACCATGTTTCTTTTACCGCCTCCTTTTGTGATACCCATTTTCATGGATAAGGATGTGATTAAAGAGCGAAACGACATCTTGAATGTGATTTCCGTCAATATTATTTTGACTCTTGCTGCCTTCCTCATCCTTGTTTCTGTCACAGCCTAAAACAACGCAATTCTCTTGCGTTATCGCTTATCAATTATGCCATTACGACTTCTAAATAGCTCAAAAATAGGAACAGCAAAAGCAATGCTTTTGCTGTTCTTCTTTTCTTTTTTATTATAATACAACCTTTTTTAAGGCAAACTACTTTATATTACCCAGAGGAACTCGAAAGATCGCGGAAATCATAGACGCGGCTGTAGTCCTTGGTTTCTTGGTTTTTGACAACTTCGCACCTTTTATGGTCGAGCAGTCGAACAATTTCATATACATTTATCCATATCTCGTTATTGCACTCCTTTTGCGATTCGTCAAATACCAGCTGCATTCCGAAGTGTAGATGCGAGGTATCAATGTTATTCACATTTTCTTTTCTGCTGTAGCCCGTTCTTCCCAAATACCCGATAACATCACCTGCTTTTACCACGGAGCCGACCTGCAAATCTTTGTGAAACGGGAAGTTTTTTCGAAGATGAGCATAATAATAGTATCTCTTTGAATCGAGCGACCTGATTCCGATACGCCACCCCCCATACTGATTCCAGCCCATCGCCTCGATTCTGCCTCCCTCTACCGCCACAATCGGCGTGCCAACTTGGCCCAGAAGGTCGTTACCAAGATGAGGACGTGAAAACCCGTAGGACCGCTTTTTTCCAAAATCGTCGTAGTGATTGTATGGATAGTTTTTTGCTATCGGGCTAAACACCTTAATCCCATAGCGCTTCTCCCATCGTTTTCCGCTTCCGTCCTCGCTCGGCACTTCCATTTCAAACGCTCCCACAAAGCCCGACAATATGGCTGTAAAACACTCATGATAGTAGGCATAGTATTTCTTGCCCTGAGTGAGCTCCTCCATCGTTTTGCCGGCATTGAGCGCTTCTGCAAACTTTTCAAGCTGAGCGTCCTTATAGGAGCGGAAGTTATTTCCGTTTTGCGAAGCAAGCAAAGAAAGCAGCTCAATAAAATTTAGCTTTATCTCCTTATCCTGCGAAAGAATGTCCAACGAAATGGCCTTTTGCAGCGCCTCACACGGCACATTGAAATCAACCCACTTAATTAAATCCTTTTCTTCTTTTTCAGGGCTATCTTCGTCTTCTTCGGTCTTCTCCCCTGCAATCGCGTGTGCATATAACGGCAAGGAGGCCTGAGTGCAAACCAATAGACCCACAGATAATATAAAGAGGAGAATAATTCTCGTTTTTTTAGTGCTGAGGTGCAAAAATACGTCACTTCCTATCTTAAGACAAGCAATTGTTTGAAAAGCAATAAATTGTGTCAACTATAATTCAAAGTTATTATTTGTAATTTTAAGGTCAATATGTCTTCTAAATTCTTACACTTATATCAATCGGCAGATAACAGCATCGAAAAAGCCACCCCGAAATAAGGTGGCTTTAGTTCAAGATAGTATTTATTATCCAATGAATTCTTGTGTCCAGTAGCTTCCGTCTGCAACATAGCCTACGCCTAGCTGTGTATATGAGCCATTAAGAATATTAGCTCTGTGTCCTGCCGAATTCATCCATGCGCTAACAACGGCCTCGGGAGTGTCATAGCCCATTGCTATATTCTCCCCAGCTGTCCTATAGCTAATTCCAAAGGCATTCATCATATCGAATGGAGAGCCGTAAGTGGGGCTGGTATGAGAGAAATAGTTATTATCATGCATATCCTGCGACTTAGTTCTTGCCACATTCGAAAGCTCAGTGCTAAGTGTCAGCGGAGCAAGCCCATTTGCGGCACGCTGCTCATTGACAAGCGACGCAACCCGCGTTTCAAATGATTTATTGTCGATGTTTTCGCCGTCCGTTGATGCTGCAATATCAGTCGTAGGTACTGTTTGCGTATTAGTAACGCTTGTCGGAATCGGTACAGCCGTTATGGTTGAACCGCTATTTTCAGACAAATTGGCGCTTAGTTTATTGATGTTCAAGCCGCATCTTGCAAGCGCATTGTTTATTCGTTCGACTAGTGAGCTATCTCCCGTGCATGGATTAGCGCTGTCAGGATATACTATTGTGCTTTGTTTGCTAACTTTGGTGCAGTCGCTTGCTGTGCAGCCGTCGCTTACCGCGCAATTATTCTTAGCGCAATCGCCGTTAAGACAAGTGCCAGTCGCACAATCACCGGCAACGCAGATACCGCCGTTGCAATTAACCGTGTCTGATTCGTCAGAAGCCTCCGACGGCTGGGCTAATACTCCCTTTGAGCTATCGTCAACCGTATTAACGGCGTCAAAGCTTACAGCACCGCCTGACGGCACCGTGCTGTTATTAGCACAAAACTTTTCCAAAAGCGCATTTACGTCAATGTTGGATGCACATACGTTGGTATTAGGATTTGGCGACACATAGTACAGCTTTGATTGGACCGCGCCGCCTGAGCACGAGGCTTCTGTTTTAGAAACCGCCGAAGCGCTTACCGCCATTGCGGAAACCATGAGTACCATTGTTAGAACCACTGTTGCTTTTTTTAAAATTTTATTCATCACGATCACCTCCATGACGTAATTGTAACACTTTTGTAACTATTATCAACCCGCAAAAATTGCCAATTGCAACAATTGACTTTTAACAACGGATTAATAAATACGCTCAGCGTCTCATTTGCCGTATCTCGGTTATCTTAATTATCAGTCCCTTGCTCCCCTGTCTAAAGCTATACAAATTAAAAAATACAAACCCCCGAAAATGCTGCCAGTCTTGCACTTTCGGGGTAATGATTCATTTTTACTTTTTAATTCGCCACAAGGCTAATGCAGCTTGTTAACGACCATTTTTCGAGCCGGTTCTCTCAGTGAGTGATTATTAATTAAATCTTCAACCGCGCAGCTAATGAATTCTTTATTTGTAGTGCCCATTCCTGATATGGCATATCTAATCCCTCTCTCGACACTATGGGGTTCAATTCCATAGGATAATGCAATGATTGTATAAAGCTCCGTCACTTTAACCAGCGCCTTCGGCGACCCAGCCATCAAGCGAATTGCGTCAACAAGAAAGATATATCCCTTATTTGATTTTTTGACTCCCTTATTATTTAAGTAAAGGTTAATTGACGAATCCTGAATCTTCATACATATACCCCTTGTTTATCTTTATGCCCAGAGCGATTGGGCAATTAGCACAGATATTCCTTACAGAATATACTTCATTATTAAGCATTCTATCACATTTTGTCAACATTATTTAAAACATTCTCATGTCAATTCTCGAAGCGCTCCGTTTTTGCTCATTTCTTGTGCAAATATTAGCCTTTCCAGCGTCTTCATTTCAATCCTTGTTATCAAAGAGCAAGCTTTTTCCGAAAATTTCCTTCACATACTTTGAAATAAATAATTACTTAAAATTATTTATATAAATTATTTTTTGACTTACTAAAATTTTGTTTGACATATTCATTAAAACGTCTATAATTAGTTACGGAATACAGGGTCTAATTGTCATTAAGCACAATGATTTCCTTAAAAAACAATAATAGAACACGGAGGCTGTTATGGAAAACAAAATTAATCCGTTCCAGAGCTTCATCGCAACTATGGAGCGTGCGGCGAAGATGATGGAACTGCCCGAATCGAGCTACATTCGTCTCAAGCACTGCGAAAGAGAGTTAACGGTGTCGATACCTGTCGTAATGGATGACGGGTCGCTGAAAATCTTTGAGGGATACAGAGTTCAGCACTGTACCGAAAGAGGCCCCGGAAAAGGTGGCATCAGATTTCATCAGGATTCGGACATTGATGAGGTAAGAGCCCTCGCAGCTTGGATGACCTTTAAATGCGCTGTCGTGGGCATACCCTACGGCGGAGCAAAGGGCGGAGTTAGGGTCAATCCTGCTGAGCTTTCAAAAGGTGAGCTTGCAAGACTGACGAGAAGATACACTGCCGCAATCTACCCCATCATTGGGCCGGAAAAAGATATACCCGCTCCTGATGTTAACACAAACCCGCAAATCATGGCGTGGATCATGGATACATACAGTATGCTTACCGGTTATGTTGTCAACAGTGTAGTAACCGGTAAGCCTATCGAAATCGGCGGCTCTCTTGGACGCTTTGAAGCGACAGGAATGGGCGTAATGTACATAACGAGAGAAATACTGCATAAGAAAAACAAGGAGATTTCGGGAACCAGAATTGCCATTCAAGGCTTCGGCAACGTGGGTAAAAACGCTGCTTTGCTTCTTGCTCAGAAGGGTGCAATAATTGTTTCTGTTTCTGATGTGAGCGGCGGACTGTACAAAGAAACAGGGCTCGATATCGACGCAATCTCCGAATTCGTTGCTGCAAGCAAGGGGAAAATGCTCGTGGATTTCTCGGCGGACGGCGTCAAGCATATTTCAAACGAGGAACTGCTCACAGTCGATACCGATGTTCTCATTCCTGCCGCGCTTGAAAACCAAATAACAGAGAAAAACGCAGGAGACGTAAAGGCCTCCATTATTGTTGAGGCGGCAAACGGCCCGCTGACTCCAACCGCTGATCATATTTTAGAAAGCAAGGGTATAACAGTTGTACCGGATATTCTTGCCAACGCCGGCGGTGTTATTGTTTCCTATTTTGAATGGGTACAGAACATTCAGAATTTGATGTGGGATAAGGAAGAGGTATACAGGGCGCTCGAAAAGCTTATTATCAAGGCTTTTAACAGCGTTTGGGAGGACTCCGAGGAATATCATACCACTCTGAGAATGGGTGCATATATCAACGCTCTTAGGAAGATAGCAGCGGCAACCGAAATTAGAGGCGTGTTCCCCTGATTGTCTGCTCGATTCCGTCTCTCCAAATTTCAAAACAAAGCGTCCTGAAGTAATCATCTAACCCCCATCAAAACGTAAACAGCCAAAAAACCTATCCGTAGCAGTCAGTGGAAACCACACACAAAGTAAGTATTTTAAGAACTTTTTGATTCGAATTGCCGGGACCAATCCCCCCTATAACCGAATGAATCCGCTTTGTATTGTAATTTGAGTTCAACATATTCTGCCGAGCTTGTTCGGGATTGTCGTAGTGGGCATCCCGAACGAGCTCTCTTTTTATCGTGTGATACAAAGATTCCATAAGTGCATCGTCATAGGCCGCCTCGCAAGCAAATGCACCTGCATTAACAGTAATCGTTGATGAGCTGCAGCCAACACTTAAAATCTGATTTTAAAGTGTTGGCTGCAGTTATTTTTTCGTTCTATTAATAACTATTCAGTGGTTGTTCAGTGGCTTTAATGTATGTTCTGATATACTACTACGTTTTACATCGGGGTTTTTGCGACTGCCCCACAGGATAAATCTAAGTACACATCGTTCTATATCGGTTTTTTATCTGAATTTAATGCCGCTTGGCCGACAGGATAACCGAGTCATTGATTTAAACAACTCCAGAAAACCGGCTGTTTTCTCCCGCCGGTCGTCTGTGAAGTGATGCTCCGCTTAATTAGCTCCGAAGTCTCTGCGGTCCGAATTTTGAAGCCGCCCGAAAAGTGCTGTTTCGTTGTAAAGCTTCTTCGCCAAATCTGATGAGAAGCATCCGGCGAGAGCGCGCCATTTCCAATTGGTGCCGACAGTTGAGGGAATATTCATTCTTGCCTCGCTACCCAGACCGAGCAGATCTTGCATCTGCATCACGGCAAGATCCGCCACGCTTGCCCATGCCGCACGCATCATTCCCCAGTGAAATCCATCCCCGTCGTACAGGCGCAGGTATCGTTTTGCGTAGGTCACATCGTCAGGCGGGGCGGAGGCCATCCAGCCATTAATCGTGTCGTTATCATGTGTGCCGGTGTAAACGACGCAGTTCCGCTGATATTTATGCGGAAGATAATCGCTTCCGCTGCTGTCACGGCTGTCAAATGCGAATTCCAGAATTTTCATTCCAGGATAGCCTGTGTACTCAAGAAGCTTGTGAACACTGGGTGTAAGAAAGCCCAAATCTTCAGCGATGATGTTACGGCATCCGAGCTTTTCATTGACTGTGCGAAAAAAATTCTCGCCCGGACCCGAGCGCCAGCAACCATTTTGAGCCGTGGTATCTCCATAGGGTATTGCATAGTAGGAATCAAAGCCGCGGAAATGATCTATACGCAGGATGTCATATATCCGGAACTGAAATTCAATCCGGCTTAGCCACCATGTATAGCCGTTTGCAGTCATGTAATCCCAGTTGAAAAGCGGATTGCCCCAAAGCTGTCCGTCCGGTGAAAAGCTGTCGGGAGGGCAGCCGGCCACTTCGGTTGGCTCTCCGTGTTCATTAAGCTGAAACTGCTCCGGATTTGACCACACGTCTACGCTGTCGCTTGAAACATAGATGGGTAGGTCACCGATGATGGAAATTCCATGTTGGTTGGCAAAAGCCTTTAAAGAGGTCCACTGCCTAAAAAAAAGATATTGAACGGCCTTCCAAAAATTCACTTCTTCAGCGAGTTCATTGCGTGCCTCCGTCATTGCTTGTGGGTCGCGCAGACGGTATTTTATGGGCCATTGGAGCCACGAAACGCCCCTATGTTTGCCTTTCAGCGCCATAAACAAAGTGTAATCCTCGAGCCAAGTCGAGTGAGCTTTGCAAAAGTTGTCAAAATCACTCGGGAGATGTTCTAGCAGCCGGTGGCAGGCTTTTTGTAAAATTGGATATCGTCTCTCATAGAGCAGACCGTAATCAACACTTGACGAATCAGCGCCCCAGTCGAGGTCTTGATACTCCGAGGGATTTAAAAAATTCTCCGCCGCCAAGTCATCAAGATCAATAAAGTATGGATTGCCTGCGTAGGTAGAGAACGACTGATAGGGTGAATCCCCATAGCTTGTAGGGCCGACGGGCAGAAGCTGCCAGCAGGACTGTCCGGCCTCCGACAGAAAATGAACAAAATCCCGAGCAGACTGTCCCATGGTGCCGATACCGCACGGAGAGGGAAGTGCGGAAATCGGCATTAAAACGCCGGCTTTTCTCAATGAAATAACCACCCTTCATCTTTGAATAGTTTTGCTTAATCGCCCTCATAAGCATCATCTTTGCACGAGACGTGCTAAGATGCCGGCTTTGTTTTCCCAAACATGTCCAGAAAGCTCTGAAAGCAGCGCCCCCATATTTTGCCTAGCGTCTTTGCTTATATTGAAGACGGTTCCGCTAAAGTTATGACGCTTTCTCCCAATATCAACCCGAATGGAACAAGCTCATGAATCGGTTCGGTAGGCGCTTCTAGACTGCGAAGCAGTATTTCTGTTCCTCGCTCAGCTAAACGGCATGTGTCCTGCTGAATCGTAGCCAGCCGTGGAACGGAGTAACGGGCTGAAGAAATGCCATCATAACCGATAACGGAAATATCCTCTGGCACTCGCTTTCCCCTGTCACAAATTGCCCTGATAACGCCAATTGCCATAACATCACTCATGGCAAAGATGGCCGTCATATCAGGATTTCGATCGAGCAGTCGTCCGGTAGCCGCATAGGCCTCCTGCATTGAAAAACGACAGGGCTCGCATTGCAATTCTTTGTCGAAGGGAATACCGTGATGTTCGAAGCTGGTACAGCAGCCTATAATACGACGATAACTGATTTGTGAAGAAGACCAGTTTCCGCCCAGCACGCCTATATGGCGGTGCCCACGCTCAATTAAGAAATCAATCGCACGGGCGGCGGCAGCGGTATCGTCGGTTGATAGGCTGGACAAATTTGTTAAGTTCAGCTCTCGGGCAATGTTCGTCAACAGGACGCATGGCACCGAAAGGTCTATAAAGTCGGATTGGAAATACTCCATATCACCACCTAAAAACAGCACTCCCTGAGGCTTGTGTTCTCGGCAAAGCTGGATAGCAAAAACCACTTCATTGGCGTCTTCGTCCAAATAGTACACAGAAGTCTCACGATCGCTGTCCCGAAGCAATGACTGAATCTGCTCGAGGATGTCGGCGAATAACAGGTTCTGGGTCCCTTTCACCAGAATGGCGATATTGGAGCTTGTCAGCTGCTTGAGGTGCTTGGCGTTTGTGTTCAACTGGAAGCTGTGTTCCGCTACCACAGACTGCACCTTCTTTCGGGCTTCTTCGCTTACGGCGGGATGATTATTAAGCACACGGGATACAGTGCCGACGCCATACCCTGACAGCTGCGCGATATCTTTGATGGTCATTTGGAGGGCTCCTTCCAATACTGGGATGACAAATTTGGATGTCGGTGATTATTTTACCCTTTTACCGCACCGGCGGCAACCCCCTTTACAATGTGTTTCTGAGAAGAAAGGTAAAAAACGATTACGGGAATTACTGCCATGATTAAAGCCGCCATAATGGCGCCCATATCAACACGGCCGTAGCTGCCTTTCATATACTGAATCACAATGGCAATCGTTTTATATTTGGTTGTGTCAAGTGTGAGGTAAGGCAAAAGGAAGTCGTTCCAAATCCACATAGTTTCCAAGATGCCCACAGAGATGTAAGTCGGCTTCATGATCGGAAGAACGACCAAAAAAAACATACGAATTGGAGAGCAGCCGTCAATCAGTGCCGCCTCCTCAATTTCAATGGGAATAGCTTTTACAAATCCGCAGAACATAAACACCGAAAGCCCTGCTCCAAAACCCAGATAAATGATGATTAGTCCCCACGGTGTTCCCAGACCAAGACGGTCTGTAACAAGTGAGAGTGTAAACATGACCATTTGAAATGGAACCACCATTGAAAAAACGCATAGTATATACGCAAGCTTTGTAAAGCGGGTGTGAACGCGTGTAATATACCAGGCAAACATGGAGGTGCAGATCAGTATTACCAATACCGAGCAGATGGTAATAAAGACAGTCCAGCCCACAGCTTTAAGAAAATCGTACTGGTTGATGGAATTGGCATAGTTCTCGAAACCTACAAATGTTTTTTCGTTGGGAAGCGTGAAAGGCTCAATGTTTATAAACGCTTTCTTTTTAAATGAATTAAAGAGGACTATGATGACCGGAATAATATAGACGAGGCTGATAAATGAAAAAAGCCCTGTGCCAAGGCCATTTTTAAGCTTTTTCCTTTTGCTCATTGCTGCACCTCCCTGGAACGGGTCATCTTTAACTGAATTAGCCCGATTCCAACAACCAGAATAAAGAACAGTACGGCCTTTGCCTGGCCAACGCCTTCCCAGCCGGTTCGTCCGTAGAACGTGTTAAAGATATTCAATGCCAACAGTTCTGACATTTGCGAAGGTTCACCCGCCGTCAGCGAAAGGTTTTGATCAAATAGCTTGAAACCATTAGTTATGGATAAAAAGGTGCAGATTGTAATTGCCGGCATCATCATGGGAATAGTGACGTTCCACAGCTTTTGCCAGCCGGTTGCTCCGTCTATTGCGGCGGCCTCGCTGAGCTCTCCGGGAATGGACTGAAGCCCCGCAATGTATATAATCATCATATAGCCAATTTGCTGCCATCCCACCAAAATGACCAGCCCCCAAAAGCCGTATTTCTCGCTGAGTGCCAGCGCAGCATTAAAATGCGCGAGAATACCGTTGAATATCAATTGCCAGATATACCCCAGAACGATTCCGCCTATCAGATTTGGCATAAAAAACACAGTTCGAAAGAGATTTGTGCCCTTCATTTTTTGGGTCAACGCCATAGCTATGGCGAACGCAATAATGTTTGTAACGAGTAGAGAAACAACTGCAAAGGCGGCCGTATACCAGAATGCATGTTGAAATATTGTGTCTTCCAATGCTCTGACGAAATTCGAAAAGCCAACAATCTTTGCGTCAGTGACCGTTGTGAACTTGCATAATGACAACCACAGCCCCATTAGAAACGGGACAATGAATCCGATAACAAAGGCCGCAAACGTAGGAATGATGAATATAGGAGCATAACGTTTTATCGTTTTTTCCACGGGACCACGTATAATGGAATCATCCTGATATGGAGTCTTCCATTAATTTTCCCCTTTCATAATAGTGGTTATACTGCATGGCAGTAGCTACACACTTGATATAATTGATATGACCATGTCTTCATGGTTCGTAAAGTGGCTACTGGAACGCCAGCAATAAGCATGCTACAAAAAACTTAAGGCAACACCGCGCAACACCCACTTCTGCTGTGCTAATTGCGCGGTGTTGCCATAGATATTTGCTTATAACTTAGCCGTTGGCAGCTGCATATTCGGTTGCCCACCCATCGACAAAAGCGGTAAAGACCTTTTTCCAACCATCATCGGTCTGATCTGCTGCATAGGAAGTCAGAGCGGACCCGACGCCGTTTTTCCACTGCTCGGACGGCATGGTTGTAAAGTTCCAGGATACGGGGGTATATCCGTTTGCAACGTAATCATTTGCAATGTTTACCAGAGGATTAGAGGACTTCAAGTTGCCTTTAAAAGGTATTACAAAGCCCATGGTATCACAAAGTGCCTTTGTACCGGCATCGGAAGAAACACACCAGTAAATGAAGTCCAGTGTAGCCTTGATATCCTCCTCAGACGCCTTGTTGTTTACACACCAATAGTTTTCTGTTCCAGTGCAGAGCCCCTGCTTCTCTTCGCCCTGAGCGCCGATGTAGATGGGGAGCATGCCAAGATTGTCATCTCCAAGGTCTTTGACGTCATTATAAGCCCAGGTTCCATTCTGATAGAAAACTGCCTGCCCGGTTACGAATTCAGCAGTTGCATCATCGCCGGTTTTTGTAGAAAGAAGTGCTGGGGCACAGGTTGCGTTATTTATATAGAGGTCCCAAATTGCACGATAATCGTCAAGATATGTGCCTTTAATTGCGGCGGTAGAATCAATGCCGTCCGCCTTGTATTCATAGTAGATGGGCAGATTGGCAAGATGGGTCTTAAAGCGCCAGTCGGAGGACCCGTCCATTCCGGCAGATGTAAATGCGGAGAATCCAAGTTCTGTTTTGCGAGCGGTAATGTCCTCCACGACTTTTTTGAGATCCGCAAAATTCTTAATGTCGTCTGCGGTATATCCTGCCTTGGTAAGAAGTTCCTTGTTATAAATAATGCCATAGCTTTCAATAACATAGGCAATACCGGCAGTTTTAGTTCCATCCTTAAGCGCAAACTGCTCTGAGGAGAGCTCTCCTGCAAGCTGTGAGCCAGCAAGATCATAGCAATAGTCTTTCCATGAAGCAAGGCCCACCGGTCCGTTAACCTGGAATAATGTCGGGGCATTGGTTTTGGACATCTCAGACTTCAATGTTGTTTCGTACTGTCCCGAAGCGGCTGTCTTCACAGTAGCTTCAATACCGGTTTCTGCTGTGTACTCTTTTGCAAGTGTCTGCCAGTCTGCATCCTGCTCTGGCTTAAAATTGAGATAATAAACTTTGCCTGTTTCAGCGGGTTTTGCGGATTCAGCTGATGTGTCAGTACTTGCAGCTGGGTTTTGCTTTCCGCAGCCGGCCAGTAAAGCGATTACCATCATGGCGGCAAGAATCAGGGCTAGAAGCTTTTTCATTTTTTTCCTCCTCATATATTGTACTTCATAAATAGAATGGAAACGTTTCCACTCTGTTATATAATCATATTACACATAGTGCCGGATAATTTCAAGAATATTTTTGTCAGAATGGTCAGTTTTGTTGAATTGGTAAAAATGACATGTAATTTTTGTATATTCAGACGGGACATCGTAGAAAATGTGAGAACAAAAAACAAATGTCAAGCCTTTAATTTTTTTAGTCGAGATAGAAATAGATATAACGGACTTTATATGAAGTTCGTTTTACATTTACAAAACAATTACGCAAGCAAATAGCGCCTCATATCACTACCCGTTTTCACCTCAGTCCCTATCGTCCTCCAGCGCTTTTTTCAGCTTTTCCAAGGCTTTTTTCTCTATGCGCGATACATATGAGCGCGCATAATGTAAGTGATTGCTGCAAAGCCTTGATAATCGAGACTTAATTAGACATCAAACGACAAGGAATATAACCTCGTCTAATGTAAGTGCCGGTAAAATAAAAATATTAACGGTGGTCATCCATCATTATGACGGAATATGGACAAGCTAAAATACATGGCACTCAGACGGAGCGCCATGTATTTTCTTTGGATAGCACTAAACCGCTAAGTGGAGGCGATATAAACTGAACTACTTTCATAAATGATGCTTCAAGGACACAATGGCCCCCAACAAATTAAACTTTTACAAAATGTATGTCAATTGCTTTGTTAACCATTCTTCAACATACTCCGCCACCATTTTGACCATCGGGGAAGCATCGTCACCACGATAATAGCTGTCAAAGCATAGTGAGGTTACGGACAAGTTACAAGAAATTAGTACGCTTACAGTAGGTTGACAAAAACAAAATCGCTGAATCTCTTCAAAATCAGAGATTCAGCGATTTGAATACTTATTCCCACTCCACAGTGGCCGGTGGTTTTCCGCTTATGTCATAGACGACGCGTCCCGCACCCTTAACTTCGTTTGAGATTCTTGACGAAATTCTCGAAAGCAGGCTGTGCGAAAGCGGGGCGTACTCGGCTGTCATAAAGTCGCTGGTGATAACGGCTCTGACCGCAATTACATCGTCGTATTTGCGCTCGTCACCGGCAACACCAACTGACCGAACACCGGGCAGAACAGCAAAATACTGGCTCGGAGGATTCTTCATTTTTCCGATTTCCTCACACACTATGCTGTCAGCCTCACGGAGAATTCCGAGCTTTTCGGGTGTTATTTCGCCTAACACGCGCACAGCAAGGCCCGGGCCAGGGAACGGCTGGCGGTCAACAAGCGTATCGGGAAGCTTGAGCTTTCTGCCGAGAGCACGCACCTCGTCTTTAAACAGGCCTCTTAGCGGCTCGATAAGCCCCTCAAAACCAATATTTTCCGGCAAGCCGCCTACATTATGGTGGCTCTTTATAGTTGCGGTTGTGCCGCCGCCGGATTCAACGACATCGGGATAAATAGTGCCCTGTGCCAAAAACGGAATGTCGCCAAGCTCTTTCGCTTGCTCCTGAAACACCTCGACGAATTCTTTCCCGATTATCTTGCGCTTTTTTTCGGAATCGGCTACACCTTTAAGTTCACGAAGGAAGCGCTCTGCAGCGTTTACTCTGATAAAGTTGAGCTGCCTGTTGGCAAAGACAGCTTCTATCTGGTCGCCCTCATTTTTCCGCATCAGACCGTGATCAACGAAAACGCAGGTTAGCTTTCCGGGAACAGCCTTTTCAATAAGCGCCGCGCACACAGAGGAATCAACTCCGCCGCTTAGCGCAAGCAGAATTTCCTTGTCCCCTACTTTTTTCCTGATGTCGGCAGCAGCTGCCTCAAGATAATCGTCAATATTATAATCACCTTTGGCTTTGCAAATATTATATAGAAAGTTCTTCAGAACCTCTGTTCCCCTGTCGGTATGTCTGACCTCTGGGTGAAACTGAACAGCGTACAATCCGCGTTCTTCGCAGATGCAAGCGGCATTTTTACAATGTGCTGTTGACGCAACGCACGAAAAGCCCTCGGGCAAATCACGAACCATATCGCCGTGACTCATCAGGGTCATGGCGTTTTCTGAAAGTCCGTCAAAAAGATTATGTCCGGTCTGCAGCTTTGTGCGGATTCTTCCGTATTCGCCGCCGCCTAATCCCGAGGTTACATTTCCGCCAAGTGTGTGACACATAAGCTGCATACCGTAGCAAATTCCAAGCACAGGAATGCCCATGGAGAAAATTTTCGGATCGCATTTCGGTGCATCCTCGCCATAAACGCTTTTTGGTCCGCCTGTGAGGATAAGCCCAATGGGTGCGATTTTCCGTATCTCGTCGGCGCTGATGTTTCCGGCTTTAATCTCCGAATAGACCAGAAGCTGTCTTACGCGCGAAGCAATCAGCTCCTTATATTGACCGCCAAAATCAAGAACCAGTACCGTTTCGTTTTTCATAAGCTCAAACCTCTTCAGTCAAGTTAATCAATGTAATACGCATTATATAACATTTTTCATCATATTAAAACCCTGCTTGTATCATAATTTTATCAAGCAAAAACGC
The DNA here is from genome assembly GCA_018053145.1 of Oscillospiraceae bacterium. Taxonomy (GTDB): domain Bacteria; phylum Bacillota; class Clostridia; order Oscillospirales; family Oscillospiraceae; genus UBA2658. Next base: position 15,142 of record JAGPMA010000020.1, read on the forward strand.
CCGTCAGTTGGTTACAAATCATAAAAACGGCTTATTTGTCAAATTGCGGCGCAGAATTGTCGGCAATTTCGCCATACCACACCAGCTTAATATTATTTTGTAATAATATTATATATACTGCTGAAATTTTAGTTGCAAGTATGTGCGGCGGGTGATATTATTGATTTAATATTTTATATAAATATTTTTATCTATTATTGATGAGGTATCTTATGGTTACAGATTTTGAGCAGATTTACCGCTATCTTCGGCTTGCGCATTATCAAAATCTCTTTGCGACAATCAGCGAAAAGCCCGGAAGTCTGAGCGCGACGGAAGCGTTTTCGGCCGAAGTCATATTCCTTTTGGGAGAGCCGACGATTGGAGAATTTGCCGACTTTATCGGAATTTCTCAGCCAAATGCTTCTTATAAGGTAATTTCTCTCGTTTCAAAAGGTTATATTACCAAAGAGTCCTGCGAAAACGATAAACGCGAGTGTCGACTTGTCGTAACCCAAAAATTCCTTGATTACTACGGCAGTCAGCTGCCCGACCTTTCCGGACTTACAAAGGACTTTTCTGAAGAGGAAATCGCTGTGCTGACCAAGCTTTCGCAGCGGATTTCCAACAATATTATGTCAACCAACAACAAGCACTGCAATTAAGCTTATTTAAGGGAGAGTTTCAATGGACATTTTTGAAAAATGCGAACACAAATCGCTTGCCGACGAAGCACGCGAAGCAGGAGTTTACCCCTATTTTCACGCACTTGAGTCCCGTCAGGATATCGAAGTTGTCATGGAAGGCAAGCGCAGAATAATGCTCGGATCCAACAACTATCTCGGGCTTACAATCAACCCAAACGTAATTGAAGCCGGAATAAAGGCGATTGAAAAATACGGCACCGGCTGCAGCGGCTCACGATTTCTCAACGGAACGCTAAATATGCATCTTGAGCTTGAAGCCGAGCTTGCAGAGTTTCTGCGTAAGGAGGATATCGTAACCTTCTCAACCGGCTTCCAATCAAATCTTGGCATCATCAGCGCTATCGTCAGCCGTACAGACTATGTCATCTGCGACAAGGAAAACCATGCCAGCATTTATGATGGGTGCAAGCTGAGCTATGGAAAAATGCTTCGCTATAAGCATAATGATATGGAAGACCTTGAGCGTCTACTCCAAAGCATTCCTGACACAGCGGGGATTCTGATTGTAACCGATGGTGTTTTCAGCATGGGCGGCGATATCGCAAATCTCCCCGAAATTGTCAGACTTGCCAAAAAATATGGTGCTCGAATAATGGTAGACGACGCACACGGTCTTGGCGTTATCGGTGAAGGAGGACGCGGCACTGCAAGCTATTTCGGACTTGAAAAAGAAGTCGATATATACATGGGCACCTTCTCAAAATCGCTGGCAAGTCTTGGCGGCTATATGGCTTGCTCCTCAAAGGTTGCGGACTTTGTTCGACACAGTTCTCGTCCTTTCATCTTCTCAGCTTCAATGACGCCTGCGAGTTGTGCCTGCGCTCTTGCTTCTCTACGCGAGTTGAAGGCTCATCCCGAGCTTGTTTCGAATCTCGCTCATATCTCGCAATATATGCGTGACGGTTTGACAAAGCGCGGGATTGCGCACCGTGCAAGCGCAACGCCTATCATTCCCATCTACACCTACGAAACCTTCCGCACTCTCGGAATTGCCAAGGATCTCTACGAGGAGGGTGTTTACGTTAATCCCGTTCTTCCTCCGGCAACTCCACCCGCAGAATGTCTGCTTCGCACCAGCTACATGGCCTCACATACCGAAGCTATTCTCGACGAGGCCTTGGATATCATCAAGGAAGTTCTGGGGAAGAGCAAATGGGAAATGTAGTTGTAATTACGGGTGGCAGCAGCGGCATCGGCAAAAGCACCGCAGCCCTATTTTGCAAAAACGGCTGCACAGTTTATGAACTAAGCCGCAGCGGAATAAGCGAAAACGGCGTAACACATATCACAGCCGACATAACAATTCCTGAGGATATTCAGAGAACTTTCAAAGAGATTTTTGATAAGGAAGGCCGTTTTGACCTTTTGATTAACAATGCCGGAATGGGCATTTCCGGCGCAATAGAGTTCACAAGCGAGGAACAGGCTCATCGAATTTTCGATGTTAACTTTTTCGGCACCTTCCTTTGCTGCAAAGAAGCTCTCCCCTATCTGCGAAAAACTAAGGGCTCACGCATAATTAACTTAAGCTCGGTCGCCGCTCCGCTTTCAATTCCATTTCAGGCATTTTATTCCGGAACAAAAGCGGCAATAAACTCCTTGACACTTGCACTTGCAAATGAAGTACGCCCATTCGGAATCAAGGTGAGCGCGGTTATGCCCGGCGATGTTCACACAGGCTTTACCGCCTCGCGTGAGAAGAACGAGGAAGGCGCGGCACTCTACGGTGAGAGTATCGCAAGAGCGGTTTCTTCAATGGAAAAAGACGAGCTTTCAGGCATGACGCCCGATTTTATCGCTTCTGTAATATACCGTATTTCACGTAAGAAAAGCCCTAAGGTTCTTTATACGGCAGGCGGAAAATACAAGCTGTTTGTATTCATTTCAAAAATCCTGCCCGTGAATCTCTGCAATAAGCTGGTGGGAAAAATATATAACTGAATACTGTTCGAGGCATCCACCCCCATTTTTGGCGCTCATTTCGAGCGCCTTTTTTATGTTCCCTCACCAATCTTTTTATTGTTCTAAATATTTTTAAGTTAAATTAAAGATAATGCAATATGTTAATTTCAACCATATGGTTATACTGGATTTCGAATTCGAAAGGAATAACGGGATGAAAAATATTTTTACTAATGTCCTATGCGCTTCGCTTCTTGTCTTCATGCTTGTCGGCTGCGGCAAATCTTCCGAAAGCAACTTGAGTAACACAACCGTAACTGGCCAGGTAACGACTATAGACGGGAATTCCGTCACGCTTTTACTCGGTGAACTGACAGAAAATGAAATGGCTGGCGCCCCCGCTGATGGTGGCGAAGCTCCCTCCGGGGATGGCACGCCTCCTTCCGGTGCTCCCTCCGGGGATGGCACTCCTCCTTCCGGTGCTCCCTCTGGAGGCGGTACTCCTCCTTCCGATACGCCCTCTGGGGATACAGCTTCCGGCGAGGCACAGTCCGCACAGCTGCCTTCAGGTGGCTGTGCTATGCCAAGCTTCACAGTGGGAACGGACAGTACAACAATCACAATAACCGACAGTACCGCTATCACAATTGAGGGCATGGGCGAAGGCATCGAGGGTACAATCGCCGACATCACGGTTGATTCCATTCTTGAAGTCTGCTTTGGTGATGATAATACCGTAAGCACCATTATAGTAAAGAACATTACAGGAGGTCCCGCGGCAAAGAGCTAAACAAGACATTCCTCTTTTTTAGTTTTCCCCATAAAGAAAGGTGTCACTTCATTGAAGCGGCACCTTTTAAAATTATTATTTGGTTTTATCATTGTTATTTCTAAGCCGTCACGTCTGCTTCTTGCGCTTTAATATATGCAATTAGGTCGCCCGGCTCGATAAGTATCTGCTGTCCACGAAGACCTGCGCTTACGGCAATTTTGTCAAAAAGCTGTGCCGTTTCGTCAATATAGGTCGGATAGGGCTTTTTCATTCCGATTGGACTGCATCCGCCTCGGAGATATCCCGTCAAATCGAGCAACTCTTTTACATGGGTCATCTCAATCTTCTTGTTTCCGGAAACCGCGGCCGCCTTGCGTAAATCCAGTTCGCAGCACACGGGTATACAGAAAACGATAATGCCTGTTTTGTCACCCCTTGTAACCAAGGTTTTAAAGACCTGTTCTGCCGGCATACCGATTTCTTCGGCGGCGTGAGTGCCCGATAAGTCGCTTTCATCGAAAGCATATTCAGCTGTGCCATAAGTGATGCCGGCAGCATCCAGCAGGCGCATTGCGTTGGTTTTTATCATGGCTTTATCCTTCGGTTCTGTCTCAATTAATCTGCGTTATTGCAGCTATACCTGCTTCTATAGTTTCGCTTTTGGACAACGGTTAATCATAAAATTAAGCACAAAGTCAAAAGCCTCTGGTGGAGCATAAATCTGATTATGTAATAAAGTGCCGTTAACCTTGATTGTACCCTTACGTTTAAGAGCTTTAATTCTTCGTACTGTGTCAAATTTCGAAAACATACTCTGTCTGCCCATAGAAAGCAGTCCCGCTCCGGTGGCACTTATATTACCTGCAAGTGCCCCTGTCAAGCTTGTGATAAATCCTATCACCTGCGCTTTTTTATACTGCTTCGGCATTTGGATATGGTTGATACCTCTGTCGTCCATTTCAAAAATCGTACAGTATTTGCCCCCCATTATCAAAGCATATATAAGGTAAGAGATTGCAACAAGGGCGAACACGCAGGGTATAGCAATCAAAAACACTTTTCCAATTGATAAAAACGTCTCTGGCCAGTAATCGTAATTATCAAAACTGATAACATTAATAAACGCCCATATTCCGACAAGCACCCAGAAGAATATCTTTATGCACAAAATAATAATTACAGGGTTGCTGAAGAGTCCAAGTTCATATGTCCATCTCAGCTTTCCATCTGCGCAACGTATGATACTACTTGGAAGATCGCCGTTGAGATAACCTGGAGTCTTTTCCTCAACCGACGAGGGAAATGCCAGTGCCGACCCGCATTTTTTGCAGAACCTGCTTCCATCATAAAGCATCGTTCCACAACACTTACAAAAGAAAGACATGCTATCCCTCCTTTAATCATGATATACAGTGTAGAATATCAGCTTTCAAAGTTGAAGTATTAAGCGTTTTTTCTTATTATATAACAAGCCCTCGCAAAACACAAAATAATAATGTGCGCTAGGCTTGTTCAAAGCCGGATATAATGCTACAATTGATTAAACTAAACCACGACAGGAAAAGGATGGCGGCAATTGAAAAACACAAAGGAAGATATCGTTTTTGAGGTCAAAGAGGACGGTGGACTATTAAGCTGCGTCCGAAAAGAGAGACCTGAACTTCCGTCAGGTAAGGCTAAGTCATATCTTGAGCATCGTATGATTTCGGTTGACGGAACGATAACAAGCAAATTTGATTATCCCGTTAAGCAGGGACAAACGATAAAAATTAGTCAAGCGGTTAACAGTTCATACGATTCTCCGCTGGAAGTCATATATGAAGACTCCGACCTTCTGGCAATTAATAAGCCGGCGGGTTTGCTCTCTGTTGCAACGGACACCGAAAAGGAAAACACAGCAATTAGGCTTCTTCGTGAAAGCGGCATTGACCCCCTCTATGTTGTCCACCGTATCGACCGCGACACCTCCGGTGTTTTGCTTTTTTCGAAAAGCATCGAAATACGCGACAAGCTTCAAGCCTCATGGGAAGAAATTATAAGACGCGAGTATCTGGCCGTATGTGAGGGAGTATTTGCCGAAAAGCGCGGACGCTGTGATACGATTTTGCGTGAAACCTCAACGCACCTAGTCTATTCTGTGAAGTCGGGAGAGGGTCAACGAGCCATTACAAATTATGAGGTAATCAAAGAAAATGCGCACTATTCATACCTTCGAGTGCTTATCGAAACCGGACGCAAAAATCAGATTCGCGTGCATATGAAGGAACTGTCGCACCCGGTAGTCGGCGACAAAAAATATGGCGCTCACGGAAACCCAATGGGCAGGCTCGGTCTGCACGCAAGCCTATTGGAGTTCATTCATCCACGAACAGAAAATCCGGTTGTTATAAAAGCGCCGACCGAAAGCCGCTTCCGTCTTCCGAAGGAAAAAAAATAGAGACTTCCGGACATTTAATGCTTTTTGTTATGACAATAAAAGATGACTGTGCTGATAGCCCTCAGCACAGTCGTATTTTATTGTCATAAGTTTACATAATGTGCTACATTCTAAATTGCTTTATAATACCGTTGGCCATGTAATCTCCCATTTCCAGCGCTTGCTTCTGTATATCGTCATATTCAGCTATGCCGGCTTCATATTCTCCCGACAGTATCTGCCCCGCCTCATTTTCAGTCATTTTTAAATGGTCATAGAGCAGAGTCTGCCAAGCCAACCTACTCCAATATGGATTGATGTCGCTAAGAAAGTCCGCAAGGTCATCCGCATTGTCGTACCATTGAATACGAACCTCATCCGCAGCCTTGGTATCCCCCGCTTTTGCTGCGTTGACCAACTGCGCTCCGATTTCGAGATGCTCAGTTAAAAGATTTTCAAATATTGTGGCCCTCTCTGTTCCGTAAAACGGTATGAGCACCTCAGCAAGGTCTTCTGGATTGCGCAGCAGTCGATTGGTTACAAATTCCAAATCAGGCAGATTGAACGCTGTGCTGACAATAAAAGCACGCGTCCACATTACGTGTTCCGTCCAAAGGCGCCGAAGCGTGTTCATCAGCCGCAGTTGTCTTGAGGTAATTGCCATGCTCTCACAGTTACTGTTTCGATTATTCATAGTTTGCCTCCAAAATTAAGCTATATCATTCTATGCCTGCGTACGCCGATATTTACCACAGGTTTTTTAAAGTTGGGGCATGAATCTTTAACTTTTTAACCTATTTTTATGTTGTTTTTTGCGAAAAAGTCAGCTACTTGGTAGTATTGAAAAACAAATATGCCTTATGTATAATAGTAATTGCGTACATCAAGATATAAACATTTTTTATAATCGAAACCAAAACAACAAAACTTTCTTTCAGAGGTGCGATATGCGGGTTTTAATTAGGAGCTTTTTGGCCGGAATGCTTGTCAGCATGGGTTGCGTGGTCTACTTAATGTCACCGGATAAGATTATCGGAAGTTTTCTGTTTTCCTTTGCGCTGTTCGCAATTGTAAATATGAAGCTTAACCTTTACACCGGAAAAATCGGCTATCTGGTATTAAACTGCAATTGGACGTATGTAATAGACTTGGGACTGACCTTAGTCGGCAACTTTATCGGCACTCTTTTTACCGCCTTTATGATCAGGCAAACTCGTTTGGATATTATGGAGCTTGTTACAACTGTCACTCAAGTCAAATTAAATGACGGCTACATAAGTATGTTCGTTTTGGCCATTTTTTGCGGAATGCTCATGTTTCTTGGCGTTGACTTATTTAGGTCAATCGAAAGCTATCTCGGGAAAGTTCTGTCCATAGTTTTTGTGGTAATGGTATTTATTTTGTCGGGCTTTGAGCACTGCATCGCTGACATGTTCTATTTTAATCTCGCAGGTAATTTAAATCTTTTAACCTTGTGCGTCATAATCTTAGGAAATTCAGTCGGCGGAATTCTCTTGTGCTTTCTATGTGAAAAAGGAAAAGAACAATCATTAACGCAAGCACCGTAAGTCACTTTTTTGCTTCTATTGACGGGGGAGCAGATAATAATACTGAGAGAAGGAGAGAGTTGCTTGCCTCTTCCTTCTTTTTTATGCTAAAATGTAATTACATTACTGAAACATAAACTCACTGAACTTTGTTTTCTTCTATCGTGATTCAACTTGGCATTTATTCTGATTTTATACATTGGAGGACTTCTCATGAGCAGTTTGAAAATTACCGCGCTAATAGAGAACAAAGCGCCTGAAGGCTTCAAAAAAGAACACGGGCTTTCCGTTTTGTGCGAATACAACGGCAAAAGCTATCTGCTCGACACTGGAGCATCTAACGCCTTCGCCTCAAACGCAAATAAGCTTGGCTATGATTTATCCGCGGTTGATTGTTCTGTGCTGTCGCACGCCCATTACGACCACTCAGGCGGTTACAAAGCATTTTTCGCTCTCAACAGCAAATCCAAGGTTTTTCTTCGTTCGGAGGCACAAGCTCGTTGCTATTTTAAGCCCTGGTTCTTTATCAAATACGTCGGCATACCGAAGGGTATTCTCAAAAATTACGCTGAACGCTTTGTCTTCATTTCAGAAAACACCAAGCTTGCCGAGGGCGTTTGGCTAATTGGTCACGATACGCCAAATCTGGCCGAGCGTGGTAAGCGCACGCATTTATACCGAAAAACTGCGCATGGACTTGTGCCTGATGATTTTGCGCATGAACAAAGCCTTGTGTTTGAAACAAGTGCCGGACTAGTTATCCTCAACAGCTGTTGCCACGGCGGAGCTGATAACATCGTTTCAGAAGTTAAAACCGCTTTACCAGGACGCGAGATTTCGGCGCTCATCGGCGGGTTTCATCTAATGGGCGAGCGAGGCACATCCACTCTCGGCGTAACGCCACAGGAAGTTGAAGCGCTCGGACGCAGGCTGCTCGAGCTGGGCGTTCGGCGCACATATCTTTGTCATTGCACAGGTGAACCGGCAATCAACATTTTAACTCGCGTTATGGGCGAGAATGCATTTAATTTTAACACCGCAACGGTAATAGAGTTTTAAGGAGCTTTCATATATGTCATTCTCCGAAGAATCAGTTAAATTTCTTTTTGAAAACCGTGTTGTTGACAGCAAAGCATGGTTTTTGGAGCATCGTGCCGACTATGACCGCCTTGTGCTCGATCCTATGCGCGAGCTTGTCAACGCTCTTGAGCCAACTATGCTTTCTATCGACCCGCAATTAATTTGCGAGCCGAAGGTGGGTCGCTCAATCTCAAGAATTTACCGTGACACGCGCTTTTCAAACGACAAGTCCATTTTTCGTGACGTTATGTGGTGCGTGTTTATCCGCGACAAAAAGCTATACAACGGTCTGCCGGCCTTTTGGTTTGAATTCTCGCCGAGAATTTTTCGTTACGGCTGCGGCTACTATCATGCAAGTGCCGAGTCGATGGAAGCAATGCGTGCAATGATAATAGCTGATGACAAATCTTTCAAGGCAGCACAAAAAGCGCTAAATAAGCAAACAGTTTTTCGACTAGATGGCGAAAAATACAAACGCAGCCGCCATTCAGAACAGACCGCGGAAAAGAGAGAATGGCTCGACCGCCGTGATATTGGCTTCATCACCGAAAGTGAGGATTTTGACCTTCTGTTTTCTGACGCTCTTGCGGACAAGCTTGCAGCGGATTTCAAGCTTCTCGTTCCGATGTACGACTTTATGATGGCCGCCGAAGCCCGGGTTCTTAAGGCATAAATGCTTGCTTTTTACAGAAACTAATGTTGACATCCGAATTTTAATGTGTTATTGTTGCTTCAACCATTTAAAGGAGCACGTGATGAATAAAAACATTTTTGCAGCTGTATATTATTACTTCTACCTTATCTATTCTCAGATAAGGCCAGTTTTGCTGCAAAAAAAGCATTATTCATACAGTTGCTAACAAAAGTGTATGTATAGAGCCTCGCAGTGAAACATCTGCGGGGCTCTATTTTATTATTAGGAGGTTATTAAAAATGGTAGCAGTAGTAAAACAAGGAACAACTCAACAACAAATAGAAAACCTATGCGCATGGTTCAAAAGCCGCGGACTTGACGTTCACATCTCCAACGGCAAAACGTGCACCGTGCTTGGACTTGTCGGCGACACCACCGTAATCGACATCGAGCTTCTCGAGTCGATGGACATCATCGAATCCGTAAAGAGAATCAGCGACCCCTTTAAGGGCGTAAACCGCAAGTTTCACCCTGACGACACTGTAGTTAGTGTTGGCGACGTCAAAATCGGCGGTGGAAGCTTCCAGTTCATCGCCGGACCCTGTTCAGTAGAATCGCCGGAGCAGATACTCGAAATTGCAAGGCGCGTCAAGGCTTCGGGCGCGACTATGCTGCGCGGCGGTGCTTTTAAGCCGCGTACCTCACCGTATGATTTTCAGGGACTTGCGGCGGACGGGCTGAAGCTTTTACTGGAGGCAAAAGCCGAAACCGGAATGCCCATAGTTTCCGAAATCATGAACGCCAACCATCTTTCGCTTTTTGAAGACATAGACGTAATTCAGGTCGGCGCGAGGAATATGCAAAATTTCGAGCTTCTCAAGGAGCTTGGAAAAACGCAGAAGACCATTTTATTGAAGCGCGGACTTGCGAACACCTTGACTGAGCTTCTCATGAGTGCGGAATACATCATGGCAGGAGGAAACTCGAATATTATCCTCTGTGAGCGCGGGATCCGCACCTTTGAAACACGCACGAGAAACACTCTTGATTTATCGGCTGTTCCGCTGCTTCACGAGCTTACCCATCTGCCGGTCGTTGTCGACCCCAGTCACGCGGCAGGACTTGCAAGACTTGTTCGTCCAATGGCTATGGCAGCTGCCGCGGCAGGCGCAGACGGACTTATGATTGAGGTGCACAACGACCCTGCAAACGCTCTTTGCGACGGTGCTCAGTCACTTACCCCCGACCAGTTTGACGAGGTCGCAAAAAAGGTCTTTGCGATACGTGAGGTAATGGCATGAGGCTTGGAATAGCAGGGCTTGGTCTGATCGGTGGCTCACTGGCTAAAGCGTACAAGCTTAACAGCTCTTCAACTGTTTACGGGTATGACATTGCTGACGGCGTAGTCGATATAGCGCAAATTGCGGAAGCCATCGACGGCGAACTGACAAATGAAAACATTGCTTCTTGCGACTTGCTTTTAATCGCGCTATACCCCAAGGATGCAATCGAGTATTTAGAAAAAGTCGCACCTTTCATTTCTCCCGGCACTTTTGTAATTGACTGCTGCGGAATTAAGCGTGACGTGTGCAGCCGTGGCTTCGAGCTGGCGCGGCAATTTGGCTTCACCTTTGTTGGGGGACACCCGATGGCTGGAACTCAGTTTTCTGGCTTTAAACACAGCAAAGCAACGCTCTTTAAAGGCGCATCTATGATCGTTGTGCCACCTGTTTTTGACGATATGGCGCTTTTGGAAAAAATTAAGGAGATATTAGACCCCGTCGGTTTTGGGCGTATATCCGTAACCACACCCGAAAAGCACGATGAAACAATCGCGTTCACCTCACAAATGGCGCATCTTGTTTCAAATGCTTACATTAAAAGCCCAACCGCGCAAACTCACAAAGGGTTTTCCGCAGGCAGCTACAAGGATTTGACAAGAGTTGCTTGGCTTAACGAGGAAATGTGGACGCAGCTGTTTTTGGAAAACGGAGATAATTTGATAAAAGAGCTTGATTTTCTGATGAACTCACTCGAACAGTACCGCAGTGCTCTGGCAGCTTCCGATTCCGACGCACTCAAGAAGTTGCTTGCGGAAGGCCGAAAGTGCAAGGAAGCAGTCGACGGTGATATTAAACATTGATTTGAAAGGCAGACTTTTACTTCTCTTTTGCGATTGTTGAATGATCTATTGGTATAGCTCGGCTGTTTTTGAACAGAATAGCACTTGAGGCAACTTCATAACAAGTATTATTCAAAAAAGGATAATTAAATGTCTTCATTTTCAACCTTTAATCGCTTGAGCGAAATTTTTAAATCAGCGCCGGAAATACCCTATAGCAACTCATCAAAAATCGTCCTATTTAGCGATTGTCATCGTGGAGACGGCAGCTGGGTCGATGATTTCAGACATAATCAGAATATTTATTATGCTGCAATAAAGCATTATTTTGATCAAGGATTTACCTACATCGACCTTGGGGACAGCGATGAATTATGGAAAAACAAGAAGCTTTCAGAAATCACCAACATCTATTCCGACACCTATCGTTTGCTGCATGATTTCTATGCCGAGCAACGATACTATTCGCTTTTCGGCAACCACGATATTGAAAAAAAGTATCCTTCCTTTGTTGCAAAGAACATGAAGACCTATAACAGCAGCAACAATGCAAGCCCCTTGCCCTTGTTTGAAAACATTGTGGTCCACGAAGGTCTGGTATTAAAGAATGTTGAATCTAAAGCAAAAATTCTTTTGGTGCATGGTCATCAGGGTGACATTTTAAGTGATATTTTCTGGAAGCTTGGCAGGTTTCTTTCAAGATACATCTGGAGAAGACTGGAGTTTTTTGGACACAAAGATCCCACAAGTGCCGCCAAAAACTATCAGGCCAGAAAAAAGGTTGAGCGAAAAATTATCTCTTGGATTAAAGAAACCCATCAAATCGTAATCGCAGGGCACACTCACAGACCGTCTTGCCCCACTGCGGGCGAGCTTCCGTATTTTAACACGGGAAGCTGTGTTCACCCCAATTGCATCACCTGTATTGAAATTGTTAATTCAGAGATTTTGCTTGTGAAATGGGATATTAAAACAAGAGAAGACAGAACGGTTTTTATTAATAGAGAGCCGATTTCATTGCCTCGAAAGACATAGTCTTATTAGCCTTAAAATGCAACTTCATCTCTGCCAATATAAAGAAGTAAAAACCACCGAACAGGTGGTTTTTACTTCTTTATGGTAATAATATGGTAACAAATTTGACTGAATACAAATCGCACATTATGTTGGCTCGGGAATTGGGGTCATATAACACGAAGTAATTTATCCCCACCTCTGAAAGTACACCTGTTTTGTCCACATACTGAGTGGTACCGATAATGAATTCTGCCCTGACACTTTTTCCTATATTGCTCGCCAAATAATAGGGAATGAAGCCTTTTTCCGTTGAGGGCGGAGGCCCTTGCTGTGTGATGATGCTTCCTTGGTTTGGAACCACCGGTAAAGGGGCTTGTTGCGTTTGACGGGATGGGCTTGGGTCAAGCACCTTGTTCCCCGTCCAATTAATACTGTTGTTCATGTAATTGAAAACACCTCCTTAGGTTTCGGCGTAGGCCGGCATGGGATTATAAAAGCAATGCTGATTTATCCTTGTAAACCAATATCCGGTTTCATTATAGGGAAAAAAATTTGGACATTGGGGAACAAACGGATTCATGTACCACAAGCTGTCTGAGGTTACGCCCGTATATATGCCACCATTCATGGCCCAATCGGCAACCTGATAATGAATATCCTCCGGTGTAGACGTCCAAACATTCTGGTAGTTCGGCTGTCCTCCTATAATGGTTTTGTAACAGGAAAACTGGCACATCTGCTCTATTACCCTTCGCAAGTCGCCCTGACACACTCTTTGGTATTCCCCGTATGAAACTCTCACGCGATTCATGCATACGGTCGCTACAGCTCTCATTCCGGCAAGGCCCTCACCGCCTGCCTCGCATTTTATTAGTCTGGCAAATAGTTCCCTTGTATCCACTGTTTCTCACCTCTGTCTTATAATACTCACTGTGATCAATTATGTTACATAGAGCTATACTCTTCAAACATACTGGACAAAAGCCCTTTTATGGCATAAGATGCAGTAGTTGCAAGCACTAAGACATAGTAGCGGTACATCTTATGCTTTGCCTTGAGTAATATTCATCGTCGCCGAAAAGGGGATAAAGTGACTAATGCAAATTAACATCTCAGATAAAATCACACTAATGCTTACGGAACAGGGCTTCACCTATTCAAACTGGCTTTATATCGATGACGATGTTCAGGCAGTTATCGAAACTGGCATGGACGAGAGCGGCTTCCAGGGGCTTAAGCCCGAAGGAATTGATTTGATTATTAACAGTCACCATCATCTTGACCACACGCGAGGAAACGATCTCTTTCCTCGTGCTCAGATAATGATTCATGAGCTTGAAGCGGCCGTTCTTAAAAGCGATGACCTATTTATTCAATATAACTCACTCGACATGTGGGATGAGCTTATGCCCGGCAGCGATGTGTGGGAAGCCTTCGAAGAAGTCGGCTTCAACGGATATAACCGCAGCTATAAGCCGTTTGACACTACTCGTAAGGTTACTTCGATCAAGGACGGACAAATTTTGGATTTTGGCTCTGTAACGGCCGCGGTAATGCATTTGCCGGGGCATTCCGTCGGGCATTGCTGTTTTTGGTTTCCTGAGGAAGAATTTTTGTTCAGTTCCGACATTTGCCTTACAAAGGCCGGCCCTTGGTACGGGGAGCATTTGGCTGACCCTGCAGAAATGGTGCGTTCCATCGATCGAATAATTGAGCTTGCCCCTCCGCGCATTGTATCAAGCCATATACACGAACTGGTGGAAAACCCTTTACCCCGCCTTGTGGAATTCAAGCAGCGAATTGAGAAGCGCGAGGAGAGAATATATCAGTATCTTTTACAGCGCCCCTCCGACATTCATGCTTTAGCCGCGGCGAACCTTGTATACCGTGCGCATCCTACAAATTACGTCGTTTTCTGGGAAAAGCTTATGCTTTTGAAGCATCTTGAGCGGCTTGAGGCGCTTGGTCTGGTAAGAAAAGCGGAGGGCGTGTACTTCGGTCTTTGATTATAACTGATAGCAAAAGAAGCACCGTTAACCAAGTTGTTTACGGTGCTTCTTTTATGTTTGGCAAAGTAATTTTAATTTTGTTTACTCGACTTCGGCGCTTCTACCTGAGATTATCCAAGGTGCGGGAAACGGCTCTGTCAGGTTTTTGCTGTTGACGCGCGACACCTCAACATGAATCACTTCGGTGCGCTTCAACCCGTTTTCCCGAAGCAACGCGGGAAGTGACGCCAGAATTTCGAAGTCCAGTGTGTAAATAACAAAATCCATTGAAGGATTTACGGTAAGCAAGTTTTTTATCTCATGGTCAAGCTTGTTTGACGCGACAATAAACGCGATGTTTGGTATCGGCAACCCTTTCAGAGTGTCATTCTCGAGCGATTCAACGATTGTTACGTTGCTCAGCCCGAATTTGTCTACATTTTCCTTCATGGTGTCCCTGTCACGGCTGTCATACTCCACAGCGATTATACTGCCCTCTGTGGCTATCATTGCGGCTTCAACCGCGATGCTCTCGCCCGAGATGATGCAAATATTATCTTGAAGCCCCATATTGAGCTTGTTCATAATAACCGCACGCACCTCGCGGCAAACATACCGCACAGAGCCGCTGGAAAAGTGACTGTTCTCCATTCCGATATTATAGTTCGCTGCAGCTCTCGGATTAATAATCAGCATAGCCGCTGAAGCGTTAATTCCGCGGTCAATCATGTCCGAGAGCTTGTTGTGCTTAATCTCGCCAATTGGGTCCGCGCCCTCGTTGTACCAAATGTCGCAATCGCCAAGCTCGGCGTTCCACATATCATAGAAAATGTCAGGATGCCCTGCGTCAGTGAACACCAGCACAGCCTGATTGCTCATTATTGCCGGAATAAGATTTTTGTTTTTCCCTGTAATGTCCAGCATTTTCAGCTTTGATAGATTGATTTCCACGCTTTGGGAAAAATACTTTAGCCAAGATAAAATAATCTCGTTAGTAAAAATTGTCGGTTTCACAGATAAACCTCCCAGTTAACAATAAATATTCTTGTCAACGCCATCTCAGGCACTTTGCTCCGTTGTGCTATTTCTAATCGCTATATCATTTGTAAATAATATCATAGCACATTTTATGAAATTTTTGTAGTCAAAGCTGAAATTTATGAGCTAGTGCGCTCAAGCAGGCGTTCCCATTTTTCGTCAACTGCTTTCTGAGCTTCTTCAAGCATCCACTCATTGCCCTTTTGGAACATATGGCTGAATCTGGTCTGCGAACGTAAATAGTCCACAACCGGCAGTTTCTTCTTCGGCGAATAGCTAAGGCGCCACACGCCCTCCTCAACCTCGAAAAGCGGCCAGACGCAGCTGTCCACAGCGAGCTTAACGATTTCGGGAAGCTTTGCCATCGGATAGCCCCAGCCGCGCGGGCACGGTGAAAGCACGTTCAAAAAGCAGGGCCCCTCGGTGTAAATCGCCTTATATGACTTGGTATGCAAGTCCTTCAAATTTCCTATCGGAGCGGTCTGTGCAACATAAGGGATATTATGCGCGACCAGAATCTCTGTCATGTCCTTTTTGTTCTGCAGCTTACCCTGACGAGACGAACCAACTGCCGTGGTTGTCGTGCTTGCAAAACGGGGTGTAGATGACGAGCGCTGGATTCCCGTGTTCATATAGGCTTCGTTGTCATAGCAGACATATACCATGTCATGCCCGCGCTCCATCGCTCCCGACAGGGACTGAAAGCCTATATCATATGTACCGCCGTCACCTGCAAAGGTAATGAATTTAACTGTATCGTCCACCTTACCACGACGCTTGAGCGCATTATATGCCGCTTCAACTCCTGAGCAGGTCGCCGCAGAATTTTCAAAAGCAGAATGAATGTAGCTGTCCGTATAGGCGGTATAGGGATACATAAAGGTTGAAACCTCAAGACAGCAGGTTGCATTGGTTATGACAGCTCTGTCCTCTTTTTCAAGTGCGCGCAGAACTCCCGACACAACGATTCCGGCACCGCAGCCCGCGCAGAGGCGATGCCCTCCGGTGAGACGTTCCGGCTTTTCCACTTCCCTTTTCAGGTCATATACTGTGTTCATGTTGTCTCTCCCTTCGTTCTGTGCCCCATATGGCTGTATACAGGCCCCGTAACGCCCGTTTCAGCAATCGTCTGAAGTCGTGAGAAAACTCTCTCTGCGTCCTCGATTTTGAAGTCACGTCCACCAAGACCGTAAACTATATTTATTAAATGCGGTCGTTTTTCCAAATCATACAGAGCACTTCGAGTTTCGGCAAAAAGCGGCCCTCCGTTTGCGGAAAAGCCCTCGGACTTATCCAAAACGGCAACAGACTTTGTTTTGGATAACACCTTTGCAAGCTCCTCACCTGGGAAGGGTCGGAACACGCGGATTTTTACGAGACCGGCCTTAACCCCCTCGTCACGCAGCTTATCAATTGCGGCCTTGGCGGTTCCGGCACTTGAACCGATTAAAACAATCGCAAGCTCCGCGTCCTGCATTTGATACTCCTCAAATAAACCGTAGTGCCTGCCCGAGAGCTTTTCGAATTCCCCCGCCACCTTAAGAATACGAGCCTTAACCACCTTCATCGCCTCTGCCTGCATAACCTTGTGTTCCATGTAATAGGCGCTTATATCATAAGGCCCGACCGCCAGAGGATTTTCCTTTTTAAGCAGATAATTTTCGGGCTTATATTCCCCGACGAACTCGCGCACGGCCTGTGTTTCAATAAGTTCAATGTTCTCTACTGCGTGGCTTGTTATAAAGCCGTCCATACAGCACATGACAGGCAAGCGTACATTTTCACCAACTGGCATAGCCATGATAAAATTATCGTAGGCCTCCTGATTGCTCTCGGCATACATTTGGATCCAGCCGGCATCACGTGCGCCCATGGAGTCGGAGTGGTCGTTGTTAATATTAATTGGGCCAGAAAGAGCGCGGTTGACGCAGGCAAGCGTAATCGGCAAGCGATTTGATGCAGCGACATACAGAAGCTCATACATCAGCGCAAGTCCGCAGCTTGAAGTCGCGCTCACGCTTCTTGCCCCCGCGGCTTCCGCCGCGATGCAAACGGACATTGAGCTGTGCTCGGATTCGACGGTTACATATTCGGTGTTGACCTCGCCGTTAGCAACATATTTGGCGAAATATTCGGGGATTTCTGTTGAGGGCGTGATTGGGAAAGCGCCCATGACGTCGGGATTAATCTGCTTCATGGCGTAGGCCACTGCCTCATTTCCGGAAATACAGGTGCTCATACGCTCTCACCTCCTGACACCATTTTTATTGCCGCAAAGGGGCACACGGTTTCGCATATACCGCATCCCTTGCAGTGCATATAATCAAATTCCAAGCGTTTACCGTCCTTAACAGGGATTGCGCTGTCGGGACAAAACGGCACGCAAAGCATACAATGCTTGCAGGCATCCGCAATAAAAACCGGCGTGTCGGTTCGCCAAGTGCCCGTATTAAAGTTTCTCGCTGTTCCGGGCTCGTAGATTTCACCACCGGGTGTTAACTCTTCATAAGGTGTCTGTTCATTGATATCTCTCGCATGAATCATCCTGCCTGCACCTCCTCCAAGGATTTTTTAAGTGTCTCCATATTGCCCGCGATAACCTGCGGTTTCGAAGCGAACTTATGTTTGAACGAATCTTCCATATTCGATAAAAAGCGCTCTGTTTCCAAAACTTCGCTCACCTTGACTACTGCGGCAAGCATGGGCGTGTTCGGAAAATTTTTACCAAGTATCTCCTCCGAAATCTTGCGCGCATCAATTGTGCAGACTTGTCCCTCCCAACCTCGCAGCTTGGAGCGTACATTTTGGGGTGAACTTGAGCTGTTAATGATAACCGCTCCGCCCTCTTTCAGCCCTGCGCAAACATCAACGCTTTCCAGCAGTGTTTCGTCTAAAACGACCACATAGTTCGGATAGTAAATATTGGAGTGTATGGTGCAGCGCTTTTCGCAGATTCGATTATAAGCCGTAATGGGGGCTCCCATTCGTTCTGGACCGTATTCTGGAAAGCCCTGCACGAATTTCCCTTCTGTTCCCGCCACCTCCGCCAGCAGCAGGCAGGCCGTTTTTGCTCCCTGTCCGCCTCGGCCGTGCCAGCGAATCTCAACCATATCGCTTGTTGCCATTTCTTTTCCTCCAGTCAATAAGTGTGATAAATCATGTCAAATTTCTCTTTAGGGCCAGTTACCCTCTCGTAAGCGGTAATTACGGCTCATGTCATTAGCGTCCAATACGCCTCGTAAGTGAGAATAAATACAAAAATAGCCTTCGTTCCGCAAAGGGACGAAAGCTATAAAGCTGTCGCTATACCACCCATTCAAAGCGTACAATCATAAGCTTTCCCTGTTACGGGGGAATCCGTCGGAGCCTACTTGATTTCTCGTTCGGTCCGCAGCTCGGGAGTGATTTTCGGATTCAGACTACCGGTATCGGGCTCGCACTATCCCCGACTCGCTGAAGCTTTCGGCTGAAACTTACTCTCTCCGTCAATGCCTTTGGTTAGAGTTTAACTATTTAAAGTATAAAACCCAACTTGGCTTTTGTCAATGATAGTTTTCGATTTTCAAATTTATTGCAAAACAAGTCGATGCTCGCACAATTTGTAGTTGAAAATCACTATTCATAGATGATTTATTAAGCTGCAAAAATGTTCAGTCCCTGATTGTAACGCTAACATCCTTGCAAAATGGGTTTCTTCTAACTTCGAGCGAATATAGATAGGGGTACTCTGAGCGAAGATGCTGCAGATGCTCAACCCATTGAATAAGCAGTGTGCTAAGCGCTCTTTTTATATCATTGGAAAGATGCGCCATATCCGTTCTGTTTTCATCATCAAACTCGCTTCTAGCAATCAATTCTTCTGTAATATGAAACAGCGCAAGGAGCATGTCCGTGAATTTATCATGCTCGAGTAGATTGGGGTTTTCAATCATTCGAATTAAAAAGTCACGCTTACTTTTTAGCAAGGCTTTTAAAGACTCAAGCCCATTCGTGCTACATTCAACAATTAAATCAGCGTTTTCTAAATAATTAATTGCCCTAGAGAAAGACCTTTCATTCCAATCGAATTGCACATCTAAGCTCGGTCGAATTTCGTCACAGTTTTTATTGAACTCTGTAAGTTTGATGAGCAATTCTGTTCCGGCTTCGCTGAAAAACGCGTTGATTACCATATTTAATTTCCCAAGCCGCGCAGTTTTTTCACGGTTTTTCAGGTATCTGCCGAGCACAACAGTTACAATTGCTATCTGAAGCGGAAGAAAGGCAAAATCCTGTAAAACATAAAAGGCAGTGTCGCGCGAATCATGGAAAACAATCAGCTGAAGTATATACAGAACAGCCGAAAGAGCAACCAGAAGCAGGACGATCAATAAACTTGACTTATTCTTTTTCATGTCGTTCCCCTAAAAATATTCAAACTCGGGGTAATTGCCTTTTGTTTTGTGATAAAAATACATTAAGAAATAATTCTTCTTGCTCCCCAGTAGTGGCTCGTGTAATAAGAGTCCGAAAGACTCGATATCTTAACCACATCGCCGGTATGTGGGGCGTGAATGAACTGACCGCCGCCAATATAAATGCCCGTATGTCCAACGTAGCTTCCGTCCGTTGATGTGAAAAGAATAACGTCGCCAACCTGAAGTGCAGAAGACGAAACCGCTGTTCCGCTGTACGCAAGGCCTGCCGCGGTGCGGTTTACCGTGTATCCAAAGTGCTTATAGCAATAGTAAACAAGACCGGAGCAGTCAAAGCCCGAGGGTGAGGTTCCGCCATAAACATAAGGAACTCCGAGAAAGGTCTGCGCATAATTGACTATATCCTGACCTGTTCCAGACGCAACAGCATCTCCATACCAATTGCTGCCGCTATTACCGCTATTGCTGCTACCGCTGTTTCCGGACGAAATCTGATTTGAGGCATTCTGTTCCGCCTGCAGACGCTCTTGCTCGGCCAGTGCATCGGCCATATTGCTAATCTGTCCGCCAATCGCCGACACAAGCGCGTTAACTGATGCAAGCTGTTTTTGGTAATCGGCCGAATCGGCAGTCAGGCTCGCAAGAACAGCTTCGACTTTTTCTTGCTGATTTAAGAGGTCTTCCTTTTTATCCTGATATGCCAGAAAGACTTCCTGCTGTGCCGCCATCTCGGCTTCCATGTCTTCTTTGGCCTGTTTAACCTTTACTTGGGCCGCCTGAACTTCCTCAACGAGCCCGTCGTCGTATTCCATTATGTCTCTTATGCAGTAAATACGGCTTAGAAGATCCTGAAAGCTACTAGCCCCCAAGAGTATCGATATGTATGTAGCGCTGCCGTTTTCCTCCATTGCCCGCATGCGGGTTTTGTAGTGTTCAAGCAGTTTTTGTTCCTTTTGTTTATCGACAACAAGTTGATTTTCCATTTGTGCTATGGAATTTGTGTATATCGCTATCTGTTCGGAAAGAACTTCAATTTCCTGATTTGTAATCTCAAGCTGCTCCGACAAAAGCTCAAGCTGCTCTGTTTGAGATGCCACTTTGTTGCTCAGTTCATCTGCCTGTGCCTGAATGCCAGCCTTTTTTTGCGCGAGCTGCGCCTGCTGCTGCTTTAACGCATTTAATTCCGACTTACTGACAGCCTGAACTGGTGTATCTAAAAGCGCGGAGCTAATGGTCAAAACCATTAGTATAGTCATAATCCACGCAAATATCGTCTTATTCTTATTTTGAAATTTTAATACCATTTTAATCACCCGACAGTTACATACTGTTACTATTTGTTACATCATTATAGACTAAAAAGATTCTAGTTGCAATACAATGCGCAAAAATCCCTATGGTGGCTCTTACCAAAAAGAGCTTAGCTTAAGCAGCTTCATGCCATATTACATTAAAAAACATAAGCATTGTTTGACTAATTCCTGAAGATATTGTTCATTTATCAGCCACAGATATTGACACGCATTAAAAAACAGTGTGTTCCCACAAAGTGGAAACGCACTGTTTTTGCGGCATTAATCATTTTCGTCTGCTTGCCTTAGGTTGCTTACGTTTGTACGGCTCATAGACATGGTGTGCTTTTCGTAATTGGCATTTATAAGCGCCGTGAACAAAATGTCTATCATACTCAGCGTTGAAATTCGGCTGGACATGCCGCCCAAGCGGTTCCATGATTCGCTGGCGTCAACAAATAAATTATATTTACATTTTTCACTAAGCTCGTTTTCGCTGACAGAAGTAAGCGATACTGTTGGAACACCGAGTTCTGCAAGCTTTGAGGAAACATCGATAATTTCTTCCGTCAAGCCTGTATATGAGATTAGAAATGCCAGCGTGCCCTTCGTGTACGCCTTAGCGTTCATCAGCATCGAAACTCTGTCTTTAAACGCAGCACTGGGTATACCCAAACGCATACACTTAATCTGCGCGTCCTCTGCGACCACATTAGAAGGGCCCACCCCATAGAAATCGATTCTTGAGGCTCGCGACATTTCAACTATTACGCTGTCAAGTGTTTCCGCGCTGTTTAAATTCATTGTGTCGATTATTGATTTTGCGTTCTGGCTCGATACTTTTTTGATGATGTCATCGGTGGAGTCGTACCTTCCCACAGGAGTCTGGGCAGATTCCAATATCGAATTTTTGTTATAATCTGTAAGTTCGGCTGATAGCTGAAGTCTGAAATCAATGTAGCTATCCACGCCAAGCTTCTTGCACAGCCTTTTGACCGTTGCCGTGGAAGTGAAGGTTCGTTCCCCGAGATCAACGATTCCTATATTGAAAATGTCGTTGAGATTTTCAAATATATAGTCCACGATATGGCGCTCGGAGGGCGAAAGAT
Source organism: Oscillospiraceae bacterium (assembly GCA_018053145.1). Classification (GTDB taxonomy): domain Bacteria; phylum Bacillota; class Clostridia; order Oscillospirales; family Oscillospiraceae; genus UBA2658. The sequence continues at coordinate 37,160 of JAGPMA010000020.1, forward strand.
CTTTTATCTGCCGCATCTGCACTAAAAGGCTCATAAATGTGACTCTTCCTTTCACGGCGTTTAATGCACAAATTGTGCTTTCTTGCAGTTTAGCAAAAATATGTTAAAGTATCAACTCAACCGCAATAATTTTATCAGAGGTTTTCTGACACGAATATGTCCCGTATAGCGTCAGCAAGCTCCTGTTCACTTTCGCCGTCAACTGTGACGGTTATGGTTTCGCCCTGATTAACCTGCAGACCAAGAACAGCAAACATTCTCTTTCCGTCTGCTGTCTTGTCGTTGTAGCTGACAGTAACTTTGCTTGCCTTATATGGGGCGGCAGCCTTAACCATTATTCCGACAGGACGTGCGTGAAAGCCCATCGGGTCCTTAATCGTATAATCAAAAGACACCATGTCTTGATTCTCCTTTGCAATTTCATTTCGTTTCGAGGATTTCAGGCTCATCGAGAGCCCGCGAAATTATCTCCCGGTAATCGGTATCGGAAAGCAATTTCATTGCCTGCTCGAGATATTTTTTTCTTTCGTCGGCATCGCCTTTGAAATGAGCAAGCTTAGCCAAGCGGTAATACACTACGCCACGCAAAACCGGATGCTCGGCGTTCTTGGCTTTTTCAATCAGTTTTTCCATATATGATATGTCCCTGTCCAGATATACGGCAATAATTTCTTGTCCCTCATCTAAAAGTGCGCTGTATCTTTCCACTTTGTCGGCTTTTACCGAATGTAAATACTTGTTAAGCCTGTCAAAGCTTGCACGTGCCTCGTCCGCCTCACCGACGGAAACGAAAAAAGACATACGATTTTGGATAAATTCGACCTTGTCTCTCGGCTCAAGCTTTATCTTGTCAAGCTCAGCGATAACAGACCGAGTCTTCTCGTCATCGCCTGTTTTCATATAACCATCGAGCTTGTAAAGCAGCATGATTGGCTTGCGAAACACGTATTTAAGCCGTTTGTTGTGCTCCAAGCGCTCCAGATATAGCTTCACATCGCTGTCGTATAGTCTGCGCAGCTCCTCTTCGGTCTGCCGTCTGACATTTACCAAAAGCTGCAGCAGAACGAACGCCAGAATGACCATTACGGCGAAGGCAATGACAAACGGCTTATATGAGGCCCAGAACTCCCCCGCTGATATCAGCTTAATCATTTCATTTGACCCGCGGAAAATACGATTATTGTTGAACGGGCAACCTCTGCCGCCTGCTCCGCAAGCTCAGGAGGTGTCAAATCAAGACTGTATACCATGTCGGTATAGGCCGAGGTGTTTAGCCCTGCAACAACGGCATAGTTTTCATGCTCGGTGCAGATGAGCGCCGCTTCGCGGAAGGGAGAGCCGCCGGACAAATCGCAGGCAAAAAGAACATCACAATCCTCGGTTTCTTTTAGTGCCTTTGTAATCTTCCCGCGAAGCAGCTCAAGGTCGTCCTGCTCGTTGAAATCTACAAAAATGAAATCTGGAACCTCGCCCACCAACATATTTATATTTCGTTTCATGGCCGACCCATAACCGGCGTGGCCGATGACAATAACCTTAGTCATAGGATATCCTCCATTTTACATGTGAGTATAATTATTCTAACATAATTTAAGTTAAATTCAAACAAAAACAGGAGTCTGCCCGGGCAAGCTCCTGTTTTTGTTTGACCGGTGCAAATCACATATTGTGATTGTTGAAAACGGTTTCCGTGTAAGAGGCATAAACCTCGTTCATATAGTCCTTAGGAACTTCGGTGACGTTGGGCGACACGAAAATATACATCTTGTGCCCCATCTTCTGAAGGCGAAGAGCTGTTTCCGACGCGATGGACTGAGAAATCGTTATAGTCGCCACAGTTGAGGATGCGCCGACCTTCTGGTAATATTCGGGTATCTCTACCAGTGCGTCTTCCAGAGG
>JAGPMA010000021.1 GCA_018053145.1 Oscillospiraceae bacterium
TACGTAAAAACGGCACGAAAAGACACGGCATTCGGTTAGGAATGCCGTGTCTTTTCTTAATATTGTTTTACGACTAGTCAATCCACTTCCAGTTTAGAATCTCTGGCAAATCCTGACCATTCTCAAAAATATACTGTTTGTGCTCAACGAGCTTGTCCTTCATCTTTTGGACAATCGACGCGCCGCGGTTGCCGAGCTGCGGCAGACGGTAAACAACATCCATAACCAGATGAAACCTGTCGATATCGTTCTGAACACGCATATCGAAGGGGGTTGTAATCGTTCCCTCCTCCTTATAGCCGCGGACATGGAGATTTTTGTTATGCCGGCGATAGGTAAGCTCATGCACCAGCGTCGCATAACCGTGGAAGGCAAAGACAATCGGTTTGTCTTTTGTAAAGAGCATATCATAGTCCTCGTCGGTCAGTCCGTGGGGGTGCTCCGTATGGGGCTGCAAACGCATTAGGTCAACCACATTAATTACTCTTATTTTTACGTCCGGCAAAGCCTTGCGCAATATCGTAACCGCGGCAAGCGTTTCGAGTGTCGGGGTATCGCCGCAGCAAGCCATAACAACATCCGGTTCCGCATCCTGGTCGTTTGAAGCCCACTCCCAAATACCGATACCCTGTGTGCAGTGCTTTACTGCTTGCTCCATCGTAAGCCACTGAGGACGAGGGTGCTTCGAGGTTACCATTACATTAACATAGTTCCGGCTCCTTATGCAGTGGTCAAAGGTTGTCAGCAGGCAGTTTGCATCCGGCGGAAGATATATGCGGACAACATCTGCCTTTTTGTTGGCGACATGGTCAAGGAAGCCCGGGTCCTGATGTGTGAAGCCATTATGGTCCTGCTGCCATACGTTTGAGGATAAAATATAGTTAAGCGAGGCAATATCCTGCCTCCACGGGAGCTGATTGCATACCTTCAGCCACTTTGCGTGCTGTGAAAACATGGAGTCAACTATGCGGATAAATGCCTCATAGCTGTTGAAAAAGCCGTGGCGTCCCGTCAGAAGATATCCCTCAAGCCAACCCTCGCACATATGCTCCGAGAGCATTGAGTCCATCACTCGCCCATCAGACGCGAGGAATTCGTCGTCCTCGGCTAATCCCGCGTTCCAGCACCTGCTTGTCTCTTCAAAAACCTTGGTCAGCCTGTTTGACATTGTTTCATCCGGTCCGAATATTCGGAAGTTTCTGCTGTCGCTGTTGAGCTCGAACACATCTCTTACAAAGCCGCCAAGCTCCGACATATCCTGAGCACTCACCGCTCCGGGAGCCGCTACCTCAACCGCATAATCGCGGAAATCCGGCATTCGGAGGTCGCGGAGCAGAAGTCCGCCGTTTGCGTGCGGATTTGCACCCATGCGCCGGTTACCCTTCGGGGCAAGCTCTCGGATTTCGGGAAGAAGCGTCCCGTCATCCATAAACAGCTCCCACGGCTTGTAGCTGCGAAGCCAACTCGCTAATATTTCAAGATGTGAGGGGTCATCCATCAAAACAGGAACCTGATGCGCTCGGAAAGAGCCCTCAACCTTATTGCCGCAGACCTCCTTAGGCCCCGTCCAGCCCTTTGGTGAACGAAGAACGATCATGGGCCAGACCGCCCTTGTCTTGTTGCCCTTTTCTCGCGCATTTTTGCGTATTTCAAGGATTTCGCAAACGGCCTTGTCAACTGTTTCAGCCATAAGCGCGTGCATCGTCATCGGGTCGCTGCCTTCGACAAAATATGGCTTCCAGCCGCAACCCTCGAAAAATTTCTGTATTTCGTCGTGAGAAATACGTGAAAAAACCGTTGGGTTGCTGATTTTATACCCATTTAGATGCAGTATCGGCAGCACAGTTCCGTCTGTAACAGGGTTAATAAATTTGTTGGAATGCCACGCGGTTGCAAGCGGACCCGTTTCCGCCTCTCCATCGCCAACCACACAGGCTGCTATCAGCTCGGGATTGTCCATGACTGCTCCGAACGCGTGGGAAAGGCTGTAGCCCAACTCTCCCCCCTCGTTGATGGAGCCGGGAACCTCCGGCGCGACATGGCTTGATGTACCGCCGGGGAAGGAAAACTGCTTGAAGAGCTTTTTCATGCCCTCCAAATCTTGACTTACATTCGGATAAACCTCGCTGTAGCTGCCGTCAAGCCAGTCCTGCGCCAGCATGGCGTTTCCTCCGTGACCCGGCCCCGAAATATAAATCATGTCCAAATCATATTGGTTAATTGCGCGGTTCAAATGCGTATAGATGAAGTTCTGCCCAGGAACAGTTCCCCAGTGGCCCACGATTTTCTTTTTGACGTGCTCGGGCTTAAGCTCTTCCTTTAGAAGCGGATTTTCCAGCAAATAAAGCTGGCAGGCGGAAAGATAGTTTGCGGCCCGCCACCATGCGTCGAGCTTGTTCAAAAGCTCAGAAGAAGCGGCTGTTTCTTTCGATTCATATCCTTTTTTCATCGTTTTGCACCCTTTCCTTGTCAAAATAATTTTTAAAAATCATTTATGTTATTATTTCCTACAATTCAGTATATATCACAAATAGCTCCAATAATAAAGCGAATATCGAAATTTGTACCACATGTTACATACATTTGGTACAAACAACAAAATAAGCGCACCAGAATTATGCAATACAGCAAACTCAGATGCGCTCGCAAAAATTATTTTAATTTTTTAAAAAAACAACCCCCATGGAGGCTTGTGCAGCCTTTTGGGGGGTGTTATACTCCAGTTATCAAACAAAAACTCCTTATCATGTGTCCTCCTATGTGCATATGCGGCGGAATGCGGATCCGTTGCATATGCACATACGAATTATATACGCCTTTTGCAAAAAAGGTTATGAACGGCTCAGAACCCACGGAATTTGTTGGGTCTGAGCATTTTTTCATCACTCATTGCTCTATGTACCTGCGCCAAAAGCCGCTGTCTGTCCTGTGGCAGCGTCCCCTTTAAAACCAGGCGATTGGACGCATGGTTTGAGCGAATTACGCAGTCTTTTTCGCAGACAGCGTGATTCAGGATAAGTTCCAGCTCCTTCATAACCTCATCCATGGTCAACTGCTCAAATTTTCCACTTTGAACATCCACATCCAACGGCGAACCGGGCGCAAGCATCAGGGTTAACAGTCCGGCATAAGAAGCGCCCATTGCACCTATCATTTTTCCGGTTTCAACCGCGTGTTCCTGCATCAGCGCTCTCCCACCCAAGCCCGAAATAAAGGTCACCGAAACGGGGATTCCAACGCTTTCCGCGCGGTGCACTGCATCAATCATTTCCTCGGGTGTTTCACCCTTGTTGACTCTTTTCAGCACCTCTGTAGAGCCTGACTCCGCCCCGAGATAGATTATCCCAAGCCCTGCGTCTTTCAATTTAAGCAGCTCTTCATCGCTTTTTCTAAGCACATTATCCGCCCTGCCATAAATGCCCACTCGAGTGCATTCGGGAAAGATTGCCCTGACCGCGCCGAGGAGCGGCAAAAGCTTTTCGGTGGCAAGGCACAGCGCATCGCCGTCTGCGAAAAAAATGCGCTCTACACGAGGGTTTTCTCTCCGTGCCTCCTGTAAATCACGAAATACGTCCTCAAACGGACGCACTCGGAACTTTTTATCCGCATACATGGGACAAAAGGTACAGCCGTTATGCGAGCACCCAATTGTCACCTGAATAATCAGACTGTACGCCTCGCTTGGCGGTCTGTAAACGCTTCCCTCATATTGCATGGTTTATTCTCCTTTGCAGGTATACAATGTGGCTATTATGCCTTTTTTTGCTTTATTCGGTCTATCAGAAGCCCGGAAACAACTCCGATTGCAATGCCGGCAAGCGTTCCTGAAACGAAGAGCACCGGCAGGTAATAAACAATTTGCTTCGTTTCCAGAAGCAGCATCGCACAGAGTATCTGCCCGATATTGTGTGCAATGCCTCCGCCGATTCCGACTCCCACGGGGCTGAAGCGCTTTGTTTTGATTAGCAGCAGCATAATAATAAAGCTCAACATTGCGCCCGACAGACTATATGCCAGAGTAAAAGTGTTCCCGAACATAAAGGTCATCAGCAGGACGCGCAGAATTGAGATAACGAAGGCTTCAGCTTTCCCAAGTCTGTAGAGAGCAAAGACAACAACGATATTTGCAAGACCCAGCTTTATGCCCGGTACAGCGAAGGAAAACGGTATTAGAACTTCAACATAGCTTAGTACCATAGCAAGCGCGATAAGAAGCCCGTATTCGGCAATTTGTTTACCCTTTAGACGTTTTTTCATTTTGCCACCGCGTCGTAATCCGACTGCTTGCCGCCCTTGACCTCAACGACAACCTTATTCGGCAGGCAAATAATGCTCTGTCCGTCAAAGCTGATTTTTCCCTGATTGACGCAGAGCTTGTCCGGGCAGGAGGCTTCCGCGATTTGCGCCTCACCGTCTTTGATGACGAGCAGATTATACTTTTCGCCTTCACCGATGCGTATTTCCGCGTCCTTATCCAGCGGATACTCGCCGAAAAGCTCACCGTCCACAGTAACCATCACGGACGCGCCCTCGCTTTGGGTCAAACGAATACCAACCCACAAAAGCGCAGCGAGGACAATAACAAGCGCCGCAAGCATTATATCGTTTTTGTGCTTTGCCACGGTCTCCGCCCCCTTTTTTACGTTTTCCTGTATCTTACTTCAAATGTTCCAAATTGTAAATAAAGCTCCGACTTTTTTAAAAGACGGAGCTTTATTATTTTTGGTTTAGTTTTGTTCCATGCGGTGTATTCCGCTGAAATCCCCCACCATTATGCAGTGGGTCGGACAAACCTCCGCGCAGTGACCGCAGTTGGTGCACTTATCATAGTCGATCTGTGCCAGATTGTTCAGCACAGTAACCGCACCGACAGGACATTCCTTTTCGCACTTTTTGCAGGCGATGCAGCCGTGACTGCATTCTTTCCTTGTAATTGCTCCCTTTTCGGTGTTGCTACAGGTGACAAGCACCTTTTCAACATCCGGCATAATCGAAATTAGCTTGTTCGGACATACAGCCGCGCACATTCCGCAGCCGATGCAAAGGCGGGTATTGACATGAGCAATGCCATTTTCAAGGCAAATTGCGTTTTGCGGGCACACCTTTGCGCAGTCCCCCAGCCCCATACAGCCAAAGGTGCATTTCCCGATTCCGCCGAATAGCAGCTTGGCGGCTTTGCAGCTCTCAATGCCCTGATAGTCCATTTTGTCAGAGGTAACAGTGCAGTCCCCCTTACATTTAATTACGGCAACCTGCTCCACCACGTCCTCGAACGCGACACCGAGAAGTTCGCTGAGCTTTTGGGAAACGCCGTCTGCGCCGGGAACACAAAGATTTGTTTTTACGCCTTCGTCCTCGATGAGGGCGTGCGCGTAGCCGTCGCAGCCTGCATAGCCGCAAGCCCCACAGTTAGCGCCCGGCAAAGCTTCACGAATTGCAGGGAAGCGCTCGTCCTCCTTAACCGCCATAACCTTTGAGGCAACAGCGAGCATAACGGCACAAATGATGCCGATTGCCGTGACTGAAATAATTGCAATTATAATTCCATCCATTCTTCTGCCCCCCTATTTAAACAGGTTCTCTATAACTCCGGCAAAGCCGAAGAAAGAGACAGAAACGATGGACGCTGCAACTAAGGTGATGGGCAAACCCTCAAATGCTTTTGGAGTTTCAGCACCTTCCATTCGTGAGCGGACGCCCGAAAACAGTACCATCGCAAGGAAAAAGCCAAGACCGGAGCCGAGTGAGTTTATCATAGAGGAAGTAAAATCATAGTTTTCGCTGATATTGAGAATCGTAACGCCCAAAACAGCGCAGTTTGTCGTAATAAGTGGCAAATACACGCCCAAAGACGCATGCAGCGAGGGAATATACTTTTTAAGAATAATCTCAACAAGCTGTACAAGCGCCGCAATAACAAGAATGAAAACTATGGTCTGTAAATACTCCAGCCCTCTGGGATTGAGAAGATAGTACTGAATTGGCCATGTAACTGCCGTGGCTAAAAGCATTACAAAGATAACTGCAATACTCATTCCTGTCGCTTGGTCAAGCTTTTTTGAAACTCCCAGAAACGGGCAGATTCCCAAGAACTTCTGCAAAACATAGTTGTTTACAAAAACAGCGGACATCAAAAGGACAACCAGCCCTTTAAAATCCAAATGAATCAATCCATCCATCAGACTTCACTCTCCTTTCCGCATTCAGCTTGTTTCAGCTTCCCGCAGGCAGCGGCAGAAGGGCAGCCGTTGCAGCCGAAGTCAGTCTTTTTTATTGCTTTTCCCTTGCTGATTTTGTTAACAACAGCAATCAGGCAACCGAACACGAAAAATCCGCCCGGCGCAAGGGTCATAATTGAAATGTTGTTGTCGATCAGAACAGGTATCTCCATGCCGAACCATGTTCCGCTTCCAAGCACCTCACGAATCGACGCCATGACGAAAAGCGTGAGCGTAAATCCTAGCCCCATTCCAATGCCATCCAGCGCGGAGTCTATCACCGTGTTCTTGTTTGCGAACATCTCGGCGCGTCCGAGAATGATGCAGTTGACGACGATTAGCGGTAAATAGATTCCCAAGCTTTCGTTGAGTGCCGGCGCAAACGCCCGTACCAGCATCTGAACGACAGTTACGAAGCCGGCAATAAGCACGATGTAGCAAGGAATACGCACCTTGTCGGGAATTACCTTGCGAAGAGCGGCAATCGCTATATTAGAGCCAATCAGAACGGCTGTTGCCGCAAGTCCCATTCCGATTGCGTTTGATGCCTGTGTGGAAACGGCAAGTGTCGGACAGGTGCCCAGCACGAGAACAAGAACAGGATTTTCTTTGATTAAGCCGTTAAGCAGTAATCTCAGCTTTTTCATCTATTCCGCCTCCTTTGCTATTTCAAAGGCCGTAAATGCGTCTTTGATTGCATTAATATATGGTCTTGAAGAAATTGTCGCACCTGATATTGTTGCAACCCCCTCAAGAGAAGCATCTTTTCCATTAAACTGCGATCTGAACTCTGTCTGTGTAATTCTAGTCCCCAGTCCTTTTGTTTCTGATTGAGAAAGGGTATTGGTATCGGTAATCTTTCCATCTTTGTCTATGCCGCAGATTAGTTTAATCGTTCCGCCATAGCCCTTTGTACTAAGCATAAAAACATAGCCTGCGCCGTTATCAGCCTTATAAACCTCTGTCACTGCGGACGGCAGGCCCGTAAGCTCTAAAAGTGTGAAGGAGTCTGCTTCCGGAAGAACCTCAATTCGCGCCTGCTCCGCCTTAACCCTTTCAGCCTCAGCTATGATAGGGGCCGTTTTTTCGTTTGTAAACGCCAATGCTGCGGAAATAACAAGGCAAATCAGTGTTAAAACCAGTATGGGTTTTACAAAATCTTGTCCGACATTTTTCATGCTTTAACACCTCCAAGCGGTTTCTTACGTGTCGCCTTAGAGATATAGGGTGTGAGTATGTTCATCAGCAGGATGGAGAACGAGACGCCCTCGGGATAATTGCCCCAGACTCTGATGAGCACCGTAATAAGTCCGCAGCCCACGCCGAAAATAATGCGTCCCCAATCTGTGTTCGGAGTTGTCGAATAGTCTGTCGCCATGAAAAACGCTCCGATAAGAAGTCCGCCGGATAGTAGCTGATATTCAGGCTGCTTGCCGAGCAAAAACGTAAGCAGGAGCACCGTTCCTATAAACGCAACCGGTGTATGCCAGGAAATAACACGGCGAACAAGCAGGTATATTCCGCCGATGACAAGCGCAATTGCGCTGGTTTCGCCAAGACAGCCGCCACGTACTCCGAGAATCATGTTTGTAAGCGAAGGAAGCATCCCGCTGCCTTCCGTGCCCTTGAGCAGGACAAGGGGTGTTGCACTGGATACAACGTCTGTCGCGCCAGAGATGGCATTGGGTATAGCCCAAGTTGTCATTGTTTGCGAAAACGCAATGAGCATGATGATACGCGCTGTGATTGCGGGGTTCGCAAAATTCTGTCCGATGCCGCCAAAAAGCTGCTTTACAACGATAATGGCGACCAAGCTTCCGAACGCCGCCTGCCACAGCGGGATTCCAACAGGAAGGTTGTATGCCAGAAGAACGCCGGTTACGACGGCGGATAAATCACCTATGGTGTTTGGCTTTTTAACGGTTTTCTCAAAGGCCCACTCGCCGCCGACCGCGAAGACAACGCAAACTGCGGTTACAACAAACGCACGAAATCCGAAAATCAAAACAGACGCGATAAGAGCCGGGACAAGGGCAATAAGCACATCGCGCATGATTGTAGTCGTGCTCGCATTGTCCTTTATATGAGGAGAAACCGATACTGTCATATTACTCATTTGTTCTCCTCCTCCTTCTTCTTTTCTTCTTTTTCCTTTAGCAATTTCTCTGCCGCTTTCTGCGCAGTCTGATAATCTCTGAGCATCACCTTAGCAAGCTTGTTGACCTGAACCAAGGGACGGTTTGCGGGACAAACATATGAGCAGCAGCCGCATTCCATGCAGAGATTAACCTTCAGAGCTTCCAAATCCTCCGGCTTTTTAAGACGGAAGGCCGTTTCGATATCGGCAGGTGCAAGGCTGAAGGGGCAATGTGCGACACAGCGCCCGCACTTAATGCAGGAGCTTTCCTTGGGGAGAACTGCGTCCTTTTCGTTAAACGCAAGTATAGCGTTTGTGTTTTTAAGAATCGGCGCATTTAAATCGGGAACGGCAAGTCCCATCATCGGTCCGCCATATAGAACCTTTTTCGGCTCAGATTTGAAGCCGCCGCAGAATTCGAATACGTCCTTAACGGGCGTTCCGATAGGCGCAATCACATTTTTGGGGTTTTTAACCGCCGAGCCATCCACAGTAATGCACTTCTCAAAAAGCGGCATGCCAGTTTTAATGTATTTCGCCACGGCCGCAAGGGTCGTGCAGTTAATAACAATTGCTCCGACATCAATCGGGAGTTTTCCCTCCGGAACGACACGCCCAATGGTGTTAAAAATCAGCACCTTTTCACCGCCCTGAGGGTACAGCGCCGGAAGTGCCTTGACCTCAACTCCATCACCGGCCTTGCACATTTTGCGGAAAGTGCTTACGCACTGGGGCTTGTTGTCCTCAATTCCGATTATCACGCGCTTGACCTGCATGTATTTCTTGAGAAGCTCGACACCCTCCCAAACGAGGTCGGCGTCATCAAGCATTGTTCTTGTGTCTGAGGTGATATAGGGCTCGCACTCTGCGCCGTTAATAATAACAGCCTCGATAGCCGACAGTTCCTTGACAGTCAGCTTGACGGCAGTGGGAAAGCCCGCTCCGCCCAATCCGACAACGCCACTCATACGGACAGCCTCGATAAACTCCTGAAGGCTTTCCACCTTTGGCGGCGCTATACCGTCTGCCATAGTTTGCTGGCCATCTGTTTCAATTACGATGGTGGGTACAAACTGTCCTCCTGACATGAGCATGTCTTCAATCTTCTTAACCTTGCCTGAAACGCCCGAATATATGGGTGAAGAAACAAAGCCGCCGGCCTCGGCTAACAATTGGCCGACTTTAACCTCGTCGCCGACATTTACTACCGGTTTCGCGGGAGCACCGATATGCATTGACATTGGAATTGAAACGACTGAGGGGGTGGGAATTCGCTGTGGTTTTTCTCCCGCCGTATTTTTCCGATGCGGCACGTGTACTCCGTGAAGTTTTTTGCTTGACACGGTTTTTCCTCCTAACTTCTCGCGTAGCGTCCTTTCTCTCTTAAAGAAACCGCTATGGTCATTAAGTAGCATTATACAAATAATCTTATTCTATGTCCAGAAATAAATTATGGATTTTTGTTGAAATATTGCACAAATCGTATTATTATTGTTGCAACATCTACAAAGAGGTTTTACCAATGATAAGTCAAAAACGACGAATAATTATTGCTCAACTCTTGAATATTGTGATATTATTAACAATATTTGGCGGTTGTTCGGCGGCTCAAGGCACAAAAACCAGCAAAAGCGACTTTGTTTTAAACACCGTAGCAACTATAACAATTTACGGGAATTCGAACGAAAAAATTATCGACGAATGCTTTGATTTGTGCCGTCACTACGAAGCACTCTTCTCCCGCACTGATGAAAACAGCGAAATATGCAAGCTTAACTCCCGTGAAATTTCCGAGGTTTCCGACGAAACCGCTGATTTAATTATCAAAGGGCTTTATTTTGGGGCGCTTTCGGGAGGCAGCTTTGACATTGCCATCGAGCCGCTTTCAGCTCTGTGGAATTTCACGGCCGATTCCCCCATTGTCCCCTCTGCAGAGGACATAGCGGAAGCGCAAAGCCATGTCGACTACAGGGACGTTTCGGTTTCGGGCAATACGGTAAGCTTTGCAACCGATTACACGCGGCTCGACCTAGGCGCAATTGCAAAGGGCTATATTGCGGATAAAGTCAAAGAGCTTCTTGTTTCACGCGGTGTTGAACGGGCAATTATCAATCTTGGAGGCAATGTTCTCTGCATTGGCGGAAAAACCGATACAAGCGGTTTCGAAATCGGAATACAATATCCTTTTAGCGACGGAAGTATAGCAAGCGTTAGTGTCAGCGACCTTTCCGTTGTGACTTCGGGAACCTACGAGCGATATTTCGAGGAGGACGGAAAGCTCTATCATCACATCCTTGATCCGCAAACAGGCTATCCAGTTGAAAACAATTTGCTGTCGGTTTCAATCATAGGAGAAAGCTCCTGCACCTGTGACGCGCTGAGCACAAGCTGCTTCGCACTTGGCAAGGAGGCCGGCACGGCGCTGATTGAAAGCATGGACGGATATTATGCAGTTTTCATTACAGATGACTATAAGCTCTACTTTACCGAGGGTGCTCAAGAGGCGCTGGATATTAAATACTGAGAAATTCGCTTAAACTATATACTGTAAAAGAGGAACCGGAGCGCTGCCGCGCTCCGGTTCCTCTTTTATTGAAGCTTGTTATGTAGTCTGTTTTTTCGTAATCGCTTTTTCAAACTTAGTCAGAACCTTTGAAGCATAGCCCTTATATGTAACAAAAAATGTTAGAATACATACCGCCATTCCAGCAAAAACATCAAGAACGGAGTGCTGCTTTAAAAATACGGTTGCAAGGATAATCGCCGCACACAGAAGCCAATTGAACACCTGCAGCCAAACCTTTTTCTTGAGCTTTTTACTGTTTACGATCGCGAACCAGGCGCTTAACGCTCCAACGACGTGCATACTTGGAAACACGTTGGTGTTTGTATCAAACTGCTGGGTCCATTTCATAATCTGCGCCGCAAAATTTGAATCATAACCGGTCGGACGAAGGTCCTGCCCGTTGGGGAAGACCGAGCAAATCAGGGTGCTGATGAAAAATCCCATGAACATCGACAACAGATAGCGCTCAAAAGCCTCGTCGTCGTTAAACAGAAAATATAAGCCGGTTATAATCATATACAGAAACCATGAAAAATATGGGAAGATAAACCACTCGCAAAAGGGTATTATGTGGTCAAGTGCGCAGCTGATTGCGTAATAATCCGTCGTAATAAGCTGCTCATTTATGAAGTACCAGATAAAATGAATGGGTAAATATGCCATCAAAATCCATTGTCGCTTTGTGGGTGCTTTTATTGTCATTGGGCTTGACTCCTTATGCAGGTAAATAAGCTGTCGCTGTCTGACAGTCTTGGATATAATAACATACGACTGCCACGATTTCCACACAATATTTGTTAATTAAAGCTTGCGAAGTATTCCTCGATAGCGGAGCTCGTTATGGTCACCTGTTCATCGTATTTCACCGACGGGTCATAGGCTATCGGTTTTCCGACTGTTATCGTTTTGGTTTTCCAATCAACATGAGTCGGATAGAAATTTACAATCTCTTTTGTGCGGGCATAGTAAAGCCTTCCGACTGAAACGAAGCCATCAAAAATCTTTTTCCCATATGTATGATAGCCCGTTGGATGTTCAGGGAAAAGCAAGAGGTGCTTGCCGTCAAGCAGGGTCTTTATACTGTTTCGAAGCGTTGACATTACGCCCGTGTCATGGTAAACCGGAACGCAGTCGCTTCCGTGCAGAATTAGTGGCAGGATAAGCGCATAAAGATAAGCAACGGTATGGCCCAAAATCGGAGAATACCATTTCCTCAAATCCCACCAATAATCCTTTCGGATATATGCAGGAGCTTTTTTCGGTGAGAGCACCTCCGAATTAATCCAAGGTCTGACACTGTCGCTTAGTTCAAAGTGTGCGCACATCGCAATCGGTCCAAAGGCTCTGTCGTGATTGCAGACGAAGACAGCGGGCTTTCCTTCAAAAGGAACTTCCCATATCGTTTTCATCGGTTTCGTAAAAACGCGTATCACTCCGCGCAGAAACCTATAAAAGCCACCCTGCTTGTGGCTGTCAACAAGCTCGGTTTGTTCTCTTTCTTTAAGCTCCATTAAAATTCTCCCTGTCAGCAAGTACGCAAATAATATTAAAATTTACTCAACTATTTTTTTAGCTGCTTGTCCCGCTTCTTATAATCGGGCATAATCGATTTTATCAATTCATAAAAGTCGCTTCCGTGATTATGGTGAGCAATATGCGCAAGCTCATGTACAACTACATATTCGATTGCAGCCTGTGGATACTGCATAAGTCTATAGGAAAAGCACAAAGCGTTTTTTGAGCTGCAGCTTCCAAACCGCTTTTTAGCTTTTGTAATCTTTACGCCCGAAGGCTTGAGCCCCATTATGCCAGCATAATAGTCAACGAGAGGCGGAAGCTCATTTTTTGCGCGCGCTAGCAGCGCTTTTATATCCTCGTCCGAAAGCTCAACGCGGTTTTGAGCACGAGCAAGCTGCTTTTCATAATGCGAGTCAATCCAAGCAGCGTGGCTTTCTACAAAGCTTTGAATATATGTCTTTGGACAGCGTCGCGGTGCTCGCACTACAATTTTCGCAGCCGCTGTAATCTCAAGCGCAAGTGTTCTCCGCTCGGAGCGGATGATTTCGAAATTATACGACATTTCCACCTCTGTTTCAAGCCTCGACAGCCTACTTCGCGCAAAAACCTGTTTTGCTGTTCTATCCTCCGCTGCCTTGGAGCAGTTTCCACACTCCCGAAAGCTCTGCCGCGGCAGTCGCTGACTTTTGCAGCTCGTCTGGCTGCTCGGCTGAATATGAAAAGCCGAACAGCTTTTCCCAGCCCAAATATTTGCATACACAGCCGAAATGGTCACTTATAAGCTCGTACTGTCTGTCGTTTATCTCATCCGCACCTATTGTGACAAAGCCGAGTTTTTTATTCTGCTGCTTAAAATCACTGCTTCTTGAATGGAACTTGTCAAGAACAGCCTTTAGCTGAGACGATATTCCGAAGTAATAAACCGGAGAGCCGAAAATTAACACGTCCGCAGCGAGCACCTTGTCTATTACATCCTTCGAATCATCCTTCATCACACAATTTCCGCCGTTATGCCTGCAGCCCTCGCAAGCAACACACCCGCCGATTTTTAGTCTGGTAACATTTACAAACTCAAGCTCATGCTGAGTGTTTTCCGCTATCCCGTCCGCAATCGTTTTCAGAGCATAGCTTGTGTTGCCGTTTAAACGCGGGCTTCCATTCAAAACGAGAATTTTCATTTTTTCCTCCGAGGCTTATTGGCAGAATTTGCCCTGTCTTATTTTGCTGGTTTTATATCCTCTTTGCTTAAAACAGGCCTGTAATTATGCCGTTTTCGTCAACATCAATGTTTTCCGCCGCGGGCACCTTTGGAAGTCCGGGCATTGTCATTATATCGCCCGTAAGCGCAACAATGAAGCCCGCTCCGGCTGAAACCTTAAGGTTGCGTACCGTGACCTTAAAGCCGCGTGGCGCACCCAGTTTTTTGGGGTCGTCAGAAAAGCTGTACTGCGTCTTAGCCATGCAAATCGGAAGCTTTCCAAACCCAAGCTCTGTAAGCTGTGCCGCCTGTTTTTTCGCGTTTTCGGTAAGTTCGACACCGTCGGCGTGATATATTCTTTTACAGATGATTTCAAGCTTGTCCTCAATGCTGTTATCATTATCATAGGAGTACGTAAAGCTGTTTTCCTTCTCGCAAAGGCGAACGACCTCGCGTGCGAGCTCCACACCGCCTTCACCGCCGCGTCCCCAAACCTCGGAAAGTGCGACATTGACCCCCAGCTCACGGCACTTGTCCTCTATGAGCTTGAGCTCCGCTTCAGTATCCATTGGAAAGCGGTTTATAGCTACAACACAAGGCAAACCATAAATCTGCGTAATGTTTTCAACGTGCTGAAGCAGGTTTGGAAGTCCCTTTTCCAGTGCTGCAAGGTTTTCTGTGCATAAGTCAGCCTTTGCCGAGCCTCCGTGATGCTTAAGCGCACGCACCGTCGCCACAACGACGACCGCCGAAGGAGTAAGCCCTGCCATGCGGCACTTAATGTCGAGGAATTTCTCTGCTCCCAAATCCGCACCGAAGCCTGCCTCAGTAACGGCGTAATCACCGAGCTTGAGTGCCATTCTTGTTGCGATTACACTGTTGCAGCCATGCGCAATGTTTGCGAAGGGCCCACCGTGGACTATCGCCGGCGTGTGTTCAAGCGTTTGCACAAGATTCGGCTTGAGCGCATCCTTTAAAAGCGCCGCCATTGCACCCGAGGCCTTAAGCTGTCCTGCTGTAACGGGCTTGTCGTCATAGGTGTAGCCGACGATTATTGAGGCCAAGCGTTTTTTTAAATCCGATATATCTGAAGAAAGACAGAGCACCGCCATAACCTCGGAAGCAACAGTAATATCGAAGCCGTCCTCGCGCGGGCAACCATTCATCCTGCCGCCCAAGCCGTCAACGATATTGCGAAGCTGGCGGTCGTTCATATCAACGGCGCGCCGCCATGTAATTTTTTTTGTGTCGATACCAAGCGAGTTCCCCTGCTGAATGTGGTTATCCAGCATTGCGGCAAGAAGGTTGTTAGCCGCGCCGATTGCGTGGAAATCTCCCGTAAAGTGAAGATTGATATCCTCCATTGGAATAACCTGTGCATAGCCTCCGCCTGCCGCTCCCCCCTTAACGCCGAAAACCGGTCCTAAGGACGGCTCGCGCAGTGCCACGACAGAGTTTTTGCCAATTTTGCGAAGGCCGTCCGAAAGACCCACAGTTGTTGTGGTCTTGCCCTCGCCCGCGGGGGTCGGCGTGATTGCTGTAACCAGCACAAGCTTACCGTTGTCTTTTGTCGCTTCGCTCAAAAGTGAAAGGTCGATTTTTGCTTTATAGTTTCCGTATTGCTCAATATACTTTTCATCTATGCCGCTGGCTTTTGCAATTTCGGTTATTTTTAAAGGTATTGTTTCTTGAGCAATCTGAATATCGGTTTTGAATTCCATAGCATATCTCCCTTTCGGTTCCCAACATTTTCGTTTTGGACTATATTCGGCTGCAAAAAAGCATCTTATCCTTAATAATATATAATTTCACTCTAAAAATCAAGAAGCAGCGCAAATCTCTGTGCAAAAGCCATGGAAAACCTTAAAATTGTGAGCTTAATCTTGCTATTTTTTTCCTTGCGGTATAGAATTATACAAATGTAATGAAAAGCGGCGTCCCAATCAGAGCTTTTCTCAATCTTTGGGAGGTAACTATGGATAAAAATGCTCAGCCAATACTCACCAAAAAGCAAAATTCGTGGATGATAATCAAATTCATTCTATTTTCCGCTTCTGCGGGTATAATTCAGTTTGGGGCATTTTCTCTGTTTAACGAATGTATACATCTTGATAAATACACAAGGTTGGATGAGCTGCTTGGAAATGATTACGGTCTGTCATACTTCATCGCACTTGTGCTGTCCGTTCTGTGGAACTTCACACTAAACCGAAAGTTTACCTTCAAATCGGTTGCAAACATCCCTGTAGCCATGTTCAAAATTCTCGGCTTTTATATCGTATTCACTCCTCTGTCTATATGGTGGGGTGTCGCTCTTACTAACCTTGGCTGGAATTATTACTTGGTTCTGGGCATCACAATGCTTGCAAACCTCAGCACGGAATACGTATTCGACCGTTTCGTCGTTTACAGAAATAACCTATATACAAACGAAGCTGCCCAGCGTGAGATTGGTCAGGCCCCCGGCGATACAGATTGCGAAGACACTATATCCTGATTAGGAGGAGAAAATGGAACTCAACAAAGCAAATATTAAAAAAATAATCCTGATTCTAATTGTTGCAATCACCTTTTGTATCGGGCTGATTAACATCTCAAGTGTCTGGGCCTTTATTGCAAAATCCTTTGGAATACTTACGCCCATCATTATCGGGCTTTGCAGTGCATTTATTCTAAATTCACTTACCTCAACCATCGAAACACGTATGCTCGGGTTCCTTTCCAAACGCTTTCCCAAAAAGGGCAGGTCCGCAGCCCGAGCGCTGAGTATATTTATGGCAATCATAATTGTCGCGGGAGTTATCGCTCTTGTAATTCTTCTCTTAGTACCGGCAATTAACGACGCCATTTCGCAAATCGTTGAGGACCTACCGGGACAGATTACCGCTTTGGTTGAAAAAATCAATAATCTTTTGGTAAGATTCAAAATTGATTTTCAAATACCTCTAGGTGAAGCGTCCGACTGGACTAAACCGATAGAACAAGCCAAAGCATATATACAAAGTGCCCTCAAAAACGGCATGCTCAGCGACATTGCAAATACGACGATGACCGTACTCAGCGGATTTACGAACTTTATTCTGGGCCTTATCCTTTCAATATATCTGCTTATGCAGAAGGAAAAAATCAATGACTTTTTATCGCGCCTCATCCGCGCCTACTCAAAGGAAAAGACCTCAAAGCTCATTTTTAAGGTTGCCCATCTTACGAATGTGTCTTTCCGCAATTTCGTTACAGGGCAATTGACCGAAGCTGTTATTATCGGAATGCTTTGCTTCTTCGGAATGCTGATATTCCGTTTTCCCTATCCTGCGGCGACCTCAGCGGTTGTGGGTGTTATGGCCCTCGTTCCGGTTTTCGGCTCTTGGATTGGTGCGATTCTCGGTGCCCTGCTCTGTCTTTCAAGATCATTCCCGACAGCGCTTTTATTCGTTCTGTTCTTCGTCATTCTCCAGCAGCTTGAAGGCAACCTGATTTATCCGAGAGTCGTCGGAAAATCCGTTGGACTGCCAGGAATTCTTGTTTTCATTTCCGTCATTTTGGGAGCAAGCATCGGCGGTATCATTGGAATCGTGCTTTCCGTTCCTGTCTGCTCGATTCTCTTCGTTCTTATCAAAGAGGCCATTGACAAACGCTTAAAAAAGAAAAAGGTTATAGAAAACCTTGATAATTTGGGAATCATCCACCCACCCGAAGACGAAACTTGAAAACGCAAAACGGACAGCTGCTTGGCTGTCCGTTTTGTTTTTTAAGTCCCTCAGTGCATACTAGAATGTTACCTCACCGGCAAAATTCGTTTCAAATATCCTTCGCACTTCGTCAAGGTCAGCGGTCTGCCCAAGCGCCCACATCAGCTTTGTAACAGCCGCCTCGGTGGTCATGTCAAGGCTTTGGATTGCCCCCGTGGCAATAACCTTTCGTCCCACCTCGTAAAGTGAAAAATCGCTCTTTTCATAGAGGCACTGGCTGCATACAACAACGGGAATGCCGCTGTCCACAAGGCCTTTAATCGGCGTGTAAAGGTCGCGATGAAGATAGTGAATTCCGCCAGCTCCGAAGGTTTCCAGCACCACTCCACGGTAATTCATACCCTGTAGGCAGTCAAAAACTTTCGGGTTTGTTCCCGGGATAAGCTTTAGCAGGAAAACCTCGCTGCATATTTCGTTTTTAAGCTCACATTTTTCACCTCGAGGCTGAAAGCGCTCGGTAACGAGCCTTATTCCGTCCGCAAAAAACTCTCCTCTGTTTTGCGAATTAACGCTTTCGAAGGCGTCAAAGCCCATTGTGCGAACCTTTACGGCACGGCAGCCGCGCATAAGCTTGTGGTTAAAGGCGATAGTTACGCCCTTGACGTTATGGTCGATTGCCGCAAACGCGGTTGCAAGGTTTGACTGCGCATCGGAAAGCGGCGAGCCGATTGGTATCTGCGAGCCTGTGAATACAACTGGCTTGTCGAGATTTTGCAGCATGAAGGTAAGCATCGACGCTGTGTAGGCCATTGTATCCGTTCCGTGTGTTATTACAATGCCATCATATCTCGGCAGCGCGTCAAACACGTTTTGGGCAATGCTTTTCCACTCCTCCGGCTGGATATTCGAACTATCCAGATTGAGAATGGCTTTATATTCTATATCGTAGTACTTACCGAACTTGTCAAGCGCGCCCATAAGCTCCGGCGGCGCAGATTGAGGAACCATGCCATCCACACCGGCTTGAGATGCGATTGTTCCTCCTGTGGCAAGTATCAAAACCTTTTTCATCGCGTTTTCTCCATTTAGTTGTATTGGGCAACTCTCCCTATAGGGTAACTCTTTCGGCAATTAGTTTACCACAAAAACATGTGATATTCAACACAGAAGTCCCAACACGCCTTCCCTGTCCGCTGCGCAGCTATCGTTTTCTTGATAGCTGCGTATTATTGTTTATTCTTTTGTTTGTTTTTTCATTAATCGGAAATAATTATCTATGAAGCAAGTTTTCATCTTATGTTCGATATTAACGGAGGCTCAACATGGACTATTTAAAACATGGAAAACGGAAAACCATTGGCGGCGAAGAACTGACCTTCATCCGCTGTGACAAGGACGGAAATGTTATACCGG
Organism: Oscillospiraceae bacterium; assembly: GCA_018053145.1. GTDB lineage: Bacteria > Bacillota > Clostridia > Oscillospirales > Oscillospiraceae > UBA2658. The sequence continues at coordinate 18,740 of JAGPMA010000021.1, forward strand.
AGGAGGCACTTCGAAATCTGAGTATTACAAACTCAACGATAGAACGCATTGTAAGCGAGGTTGCCGTTAGAATATCCTCGGGCGGTGAATCCTCTTTTTCAGAAGGCATAATCACTGGCTGAGCATCCGTTAAGCGGCACATTCGGTGCCGCTTATGTATTTTGGGGCGCATAAGCGCCATTTTCAAAGGGGTTACAAATGGCAAAAAGCAAAATGCGCAAAATATCGCAGGAAACGGATACAATCGTAAAAATGGCGCTGTATGTCCGTGTTTCCACTGACCGTCAGGCGGAGGAAGGCTACTCCATCGAGGTTCAGACAGAACGGCTCATTGCTTTTTCTAAGACGCTCGACGGTGAGGTTTCCTATGAGCTTTATATCGACGACGGCTTTTCGGGAGCTTCTCTTGAGCGACCTGCTATTCAAAGACTTATTCTTGACGCAAAAAACAAAGTAATCACTCACATCTGCGTCTATAAGCTGGACCGTCTCAGCCGTTCTCAGAAGGACACTCTGCACCTTATCGAGGATGTCTTTCTCCCGAATAATATTGCGTTCATCTCGATACAGGAGAGCTTCAACACCGCGACAGCTTTCGGCAGAGCTGTTGTCGGTATACTCTCCGTTTTTGCCCAGCTTGAGCGAGAAAACATCTATGAGCGCACACGCAGCGGTATGCAAAAGCGCGTGGAGGCAGGTTTTTGGCCCGGCGGCGGAGGCGTCCCCTTCGGCTATGACTATGATTTGGACAAGGGCATTTTAGTCCCGAACAACGATGCTGAAACGGTGAGACAAATTTACGAGCTTTATCTAAAGGGCTACTCCCTCCAAAATATTGCAAACATGCTCGGACTTAAATACGAAAAGCTCGCAGCGCAAATTATGCTTCGCAAAACTAACATCGGCATAATCGAATACAACGGTGTTGAATACCGCGGACTGCATGAGCCTATTGTTGCGCCTGATATCTATGAAAAGGCTCTTGCCCTTCATGCCCAGCGCTCAGAAAAAAGACTGGTTGCCGGTGCAAAGCATCTGCTGACCGGACTTGTTTTCTGCGGGGTGTGCGGGGCAAAGCTGCGCTATCAGAAATGGGGAAATGCCGGCTACAAGCTGGTATGCTACTCTCAGCAGATTTCAAAACCTTATCTTGTCAAGGATCCGGATTGCGACAACGAAACCGTTTGGGCAAAGGACATCGAGTTCGCCGTAATCTCCGACCTTGTGGAAATGACCGCCGAGGAAATTCTTGCCGAAAACTCCGCTTTGCCCGTTTCACTTTCGGAGACACTGAAAAAGAAGCAATCCGCACTGGAAACAAAGCTGCGAAGGCTTTATGATCTATATGCGGAGGCAGGTAACCGAGTATTGCTTGACAGCATTAACGAGCTGACAAAGGAGATAAAAAAGCTCGGCGAGAAAATCGAAGAAGAAGAAAAACGCGGACTATGGTCGCAACGCGCTGCAGTTGCCAAAGAGCAGCTTCACAACATCAAGGAAACCTGGGCGTTCATGGATATTCAGCAACAGCGAAACCTAATTTGCTCCGTAATCGACAAAATCACGGTAACGCACAATTCGGTTAGAATAGATTATAAATACTGACCGAGTGAAGTTCGCCTTCTCCCTCGGATAAAAAAGAGTTTTAATCTTCCCGACCAAAGACGTTCATCCCGATGATAGCGGGAGAGATAAGACGTTTCCTTCGCGACAACAGCTCAATCCGAGTCAGCCGAAGCATGCGCGACACTGCCTATAAGGTGCTTCAAGTCAAAGAAAGACTTACGGCCGAACGCCAAAAGGAGCCGGACATTTCGGAAATTGCGAAAATTCTTGAAATTTCGAGGCAGGAGGTTTATTTTGCTCTGGACGCAATTTCGGAACCCATTTCAATATATGAGCCGGTTTTTTCTGACGGAGGCGAAAGCATCTGCGTCATGGATCAAATCGGTGATGTTAAAAACACAGACGATGCTTGGATTGAGCAGATTACCCTCTCCGCCGCGGTGTCTGCTCTGGATAAAAGGGAAAAGCGAATTCTGGCCTTACGTTTTTATGACGGAAAAACCCAGATGGAGGTCGCTACCGAGGTCGGTATTAGTCAGGCCCAAGTCTCAAGACTTGAAAAAAGCGCCATAGAGCAAATCAAAAAGAGCATTGATGCCGGCTAGCTTTTTTGACAAGGCTTTCACCCCTTTCATGTTTCTCTTTTCCTTAATAATTGACAATTCATTTTGTAATAGGACAAACTTATCCCCCATATCATTTGATGTGGGGGATAAGTTTGTAAAAACGAGCTTATCCGAAGGGCATTTGATTTATGAAAGGACGGTTCATGTTTATGGAATGCCGAATCGAGGATTTTCGTTATAAAGAGGTCGTAAACGTCTGTGACGGGCAGCGGCTCGGCTATGTCTGCGATGTTTTGATTGATATAAATACAGGTTGTGTTTTGGCGCTTATAGTACCCGGCCGCTGCAAATTTCTTGGTCTCCTTTGGCGCGAGGAGGACTATATTCTGCCTTGGGATTGCATCAAACGAATAGGCGGCGATATCGTTTTGGTCGATATTCCCGGCGAGTATCGGCGCGGAAAACGCGAAAAAAGGCCCTGGTTCACCTGGCAGTTTGATGAAAAGCACAAAACCTGAAAGCTGCCATAATTCGTCAGTTTTTTCGCAATGTAAGTCAACTCAGGCGAAACATCCTTACATTCGCAACAATTTTAATTATTGCAATTGCCAGATTTAAGCCTTGTTGCCGCACTTTCTTTGGAAACTATACCGAATTCATTCATGAATAATAATATTTGTTGTATTAATGATAGTTTATCGATATAATACACTCACAAATATGCAACTTATAAAACCAAAACTTGCAAATTCGATTCTTCAAGCAAAGAGAGGTAACGCCCATGGCCGAAAGGCAGTTTAATAAGGTCCTTGTCGCAAACCGCGGCGAAATCGCAATTCGAATTTTTCGTGCCTGCAACGAATTAAACTTGCACACGGTGGCAATGTATTCCAACGAGGATACTTTCACCCTTTTCCGCACGAAGGCCGACGAAGCTTATCTCATCGGCGAAAACAAAAGTCCTCTTGGCGCATATTTAGATATTCCCGCTATTATCGACCTTGCTAAACGCAGGGGCGTTGACGCCATCCACCCCGGTTACGGCTTTCTTTCGGAGAATGCCGATTTTGCCCGAGCCTGTGAGGAAGCTGGAATCAAGTTTATCGGGCCAAGCTCCGAGGTTTTGGACAAAATGGGCGATAAGCTTAACGCAAAGGCCATTGCCATAAAATGTAATGTTCCCACCATCCCCGGCTGTACCGAGCCTCTGCGCGACGGTGACGAAGCTCTTGAAAAGGCCATAAGCTTCGGCTTCCCCGTCATTCTCAAGGCGGCGGCAGGCGGCGGCGGCCGCGGTATGCGTCTTTGCCAAACAGAAGCTGAAGTTAAGCCCTCCTTTGAGCTTGTAAAAAGCGAGGCTAAAAAGGCCTTCGGCAACGATGATATCTTTGTTGAAAAATATCTTGTTGAGCCTAAGCACATTGAGGTTCAAATTCTTGCGGACGAGAACGGACACGTTTTGCACCTCGGTGAGCGCGACTGCTCTTTGCAGCGCCGTTACCAGAAAGTCGTGGAATACGCCCCGGCCTTCTCCGTTCCGATGGAGGTTCGTGAAAGGCTGCATGCGGATGCGGTAAAAATTGCCGAGAGCGTGGGTTATACCAACGCCGGAACCATCGAGTTTCTTGTTGACAAAAGCGGAAACCACTACTTCATTGAAATGAACCCTCGTATTCAAGTTGAGCACACCGTAACCGAAATGGTTACCGGCATCGACCTTGTCCGTGCGCAAATTCTCATTGCGGAGGGCAAGCCGCTTTCAACTCCGCTTATCGGTCTTAACTCTCAGAGCGACGTCGAGTTCAACGGCTATTCAATCCAGTGCCGCGTTACGACAGAAGACCCGGCTAACAACTTTGCTCCCGATTGCGGCAAAATCTCTTCTTACAGCAACGGAGGAGGCTTTGGTGTCCGTCTCGACGGAGGCTGTGCCGGTGCCGGTGCTGTAATCTCCCCCTATTATGACTCTCTGCTTGTTAAGGTCACCTGCTGGGACAAGACCTTCGAGGGCGTGTGCCGACGCTCCCTTCGTGCAATCAACGAGGTTCATGTCCGCGGTGTTAAAACCAACATTCCCTTCGTAACGAATATTCTTCACCACCCAACCTTTCACGAGGGAAAGTGCCACACGAAATTTATCGACGAAACTCCACTTCTCTTCGATTTAAACTTGTCGCGCGATCGCGCTACACGCGTTCTAAAATATATTGCAAACCTTCAGGTGGAAAACCCAGATATGGACCGTCAGCAATACAATGTTCCACGCTTTCCGTCGGTTGAATATCCCAAAGCGCCCGGACTTAAGCAGATATTGGACAAAGACGGCCCCGACGCAGTTAAAAAATGGGTGCTGGACCAGAAGAAGCTGCTCATTACCGACACCACAATGCGCGACGCACACCAATCACTGCTGTCAACGCGTGTTCGTACCCGCGACATGGCAAAGGGCGCAGACGGTATGGCAGCTATCCTTTCCGATTGTTTTTCGATAGAAATGTGGGGCGGCGCAACCTTCGATGTTGCATATCGATATCTTCACGAGTCACCCTGGGAGCGCCTTGATATTCTTCGCAAGAAAATCCCGAACGTTCCCTTCCAGATGCTTCTGCGCGGTGCAAACGCTGTCGGCTACAAAAATTATCCCGATAACCTAATTCGAGAATTTGTAAAGGAATCCGCCAGAAGCGGAATCGACGTTTTCCGTATATTTGACTCGCTCAACTGGATACCCGGTATGGAAGTTGCCATGGACGAGGTTTTGAAACAAAACAAAATTTGCGAAGCGACCATCTGCTACACCGGCGACATTCTCGATCCAAAACGCGATAAATACACACTTGATTACTATGTCAAGATGGCCAAAGAGCTTGAAAAACGCGGTGCGCACATCATAGCTATAAAGGATATGTCCGGGCTTCTCAAGCCCTATGCGGCAAAAAAGCTCGTTGCGGCTTTGAAAAACGAGGTCGGTGTTCCGATTCACCTTCACACCCACGACATCAGCGGCAATCAGGTTGCGACAATCCTCATGGCCGCCGAAGCCGGCGTTGACATTGTTGACACCGCGATTTCCTCCATGTCCTCGCTGACAAGTCAGCCCTCCATGAACGCAGTCGTTGCGGCCTTGGAAGGAAATGAGCGAGACACAGGCCTTAAGCTCGATGAGCTTCAAAAGCTCACGGATTACTGGTCCGACGTTCGCCTGCGCTACGCAAAATTCGACGGTGGGCTTAAATCCCCCGTTACAGACATCTATAAATACGAAATACCCGGCGGTCAATACACGAATCTACAGCCTCAGGTTGAATCCCTCGGTCTAGGCTCTCGTTTCGTCGAGGTCGAGGAAATGTACTCAACCGTCAACCGGATGCTTGGCGACATAGTTAAGGTTACGCCCTCCTCAAAAATGGTTGGCGACATGGCGATATTCATGGTTCAGAACGACCTTACGCCCGAAAACATAGTTGAGCGCGGCGAAGCTCTTACCTTCCCCGATTCCGTTGTCGATTACTTCAAGGGCATGATGGGTCAGCCCGCTTGGGGCTTCCCGGAGGATATACAAAAGGTTGTCCTTAAGGGCGAAAAGCCCATTACCTGCCGTCCTGGTGAAATTTTGGAGCCCGTCGACTTCGACGCGGTACACAAGGAAATGGAACAATTCATGGATGGCGAATATGTCAACATGCGCGGTATGCTTTCCTACTGCCTGTATCCGAAGGTCTATAAGGAATACCGCACACATCATAAGGAATACGGTTACCTCATGAGAATGGGCAGCCATGTGTTCTTCAATGGTATGGCGCTCGGCGAAACCAATAAAATTAACATTGAAGACGGTAAAACGCTGGTCATCAAATATCTCGGTCTGGGCGATTTGAACAGCGACGGAACCCGCAACGTTCAGTTCGAGCTCAACGGCATGCGCCGTGAGGTTGCCGTTCCCGACAAAAACGCGGTTGCCGCGGTTAAGCAGGCCGTACTTGCAAACCCCGAGGACAAGAGCCAGATTGGCGCTTCGATACCCGGTGCCGTCACAAAGGTCGAAATCAAGGTCGGCGACAAGGTCGTTGAGAATCAGGTCATCGCAGTTGTTGAGGCCATGAAGATGGAAACAAGCGTTGTCGCCCGAATGGACGGAACAGTTGAAGAAGTTCTCGTAAAGCCCGGGCAGACCGTTGTGGCAGGTGAGCTTTTGGCAACAATAAAATAAACCCCTTTTTAAGTTTTAGGCCGGAATCTGAGGATTCCGGCCTTTTTGGCTTGCCCTAAAGGGCACAAGATATATGTATAGATGTTTTTCAGACCACAATCGGATAAAAATATATTCAAAAAGGCGCGGAAAAGCTTGGATAATCAAATAATATTTTGAAAAACTGCTTGTAAAATCACATTATGTTTGTTATAATACCAAGGCATTACGCACGGAGTTGGATTGTTTTCTCAGTGGCCGTTTCTGAAAATTTTTCATTGCGGTTTGGGCTAACAAGTTGATTACTCCGGAGGAAAAAACAAAATTTAGGAGGAACACAAATGTCAGTAGTATCAATGAAACAGCTTTTGGAGGCAGGCGTTCACTTCGGTCACCAGACCAGAAGATGGAACCCTAAGATGGCCGAATACATCTACATGGAGCGTAACGGCATCTATATCATTGACCTTCAGAAAACCGTAAAGAAGCTTGAGGAGTCCTACAACTTCGCCCGCGACATCGCCGCAAAGGGCGAGAGCATTCTTTTCGTCGGCACCAAGAAGCAGGCTCAGGACGCAGTCCGCGAGGAAGCTGCGCGCGTTGGAATGTACTACGTCAACGCTCGTTGGCTCGGCGGAATGCTCACAAACTTCAAAACCATGCGCACCCGTATCGACCGTCTTGCACAGCTGCGCAAGATGCAGGAAGACGGCACCTTTGATATGCTCCCCAAGAAGGAAGTTATCAAGCTCACAAACGAAATCACAAAGCTCGAGAAATATCTCGGCGGCGTTAAGGAAATGAAAAAGCTTCCCGGCGCTCTGTTTGTTGTTGACCCCCGTAAGGAGCACAACGCAATCGCAGAAGCACGCAAGCTGCACATCCCCATTATCGCTATTGTCGATACGAACTGCGACCCCGATGAAATCGACTATGTTATCCCCGGCAACGATGACGCTATCCGTGCTATCCGCCTGATTGCTGCCGCAATGGCAAGCGCTGTTCAGGAAGGCCGTCAGGGACAGGACGCTCCTGTTGAAGTTAAGGCAGCTGTTGAGGCACCTGTCGCTGCAGAAGCACCGGTCGAAGCTTAATTGCAAATTGCGCAGGATAGAGTTTCTCCCTCCTGCGAAAAAGCTTGGCGCAGTTTTTGATTTGCGTCGCATATAGGGTTAAACCCCACCAGACAAAATATACACGAGAGGAAGAATTAAATATGGCATTTTCAGCACAGGATGTTAAGAATTTGCGTGAAATGACCGGCGTTGGCATGATGGACTGCAAAAAGGCCCTTACAGAAGCCGACGGAGATATGGACAAGGCTGTTGAGTGGCTCCGCGAAAAGGGTCTTGCCGCCGCTCAGAAAAAGGCCGGCAGAATTGCTGCGGAAGGCGTTGCCTATGCAGATGTTATTGACGGTATCGGCGTTGTTGTCGAAGTCAACGCAGAAACCGACTTCGTTGGAAAAAACGAGTTGTTCATCGAATTCACAAAGAATGTTGCGCTTGTCGTAGCAAAAGAAAACCCCAAAGACCTCGAGGCACTTATGGCTTGCAAGTATCCCGGCGGTGACCTTACCGTTGAGCAGATTCAGCAGGAAAAGGTTCTCGTTATCGGTGAAAACATCAAGGTTCGTCGCTTTGTACGTTACGCTACCGGCTTCTCCATCCCCTATGTTCACATGGGCGGCCGTATCGGCGTTATAATCAACATGGAACTTCCCGCAGGCATCGAGGGCAAGTCAGAGGTTGTTGAGTTGGGTAAGGATTTGGCAATGCAGATTGCCGCTATGAACCCCTCATACCGCGACAAGAGCGATGTTGATCCTTCCGTAATCGAGAAGGAAAAGGAAATTCTCATGGTTCAGGCCAAGGAAGACCCCAAGAACGCATCAAAGCCCGAAGCAATCATCGAAAAGATGATTATGGGCCGCGTTGGTAAGTTCTATGAAGAGAACTGCCTCCTTCAGCAGGCCTTTGTCAAGGGAGATAAAATCTCTGTTGAGCAGCACATCGCTGAGGTATCTAAGACCGTTGGCGGAAAAATCGTAATCACAGGCTTTACCCGCTTTGAAAAAGGCGAGGGTATCGAAAAGAAGCAGGACGATTTCGCTGCCGAAATTGCAAGCCTCGTTAAATAATAACGCATAATTTAACCGCACCTGGAAATTTTCTCCGGTGCGGTTTTTTTGTTTTTTAGTTAATAATGCTTATTGCTGAATGCATGGTTTGACACACAACCTCATTGTGCGCTCCACCCGCTTCACCATCCCTTGTCCACTTAACAGGTTTTTCAAAGGTAAATTTAACATACTTGCTTTGGAGCATCAAAATTTGGTTGCCCGATAAATTTCGGGTGAGAATACTCGAGATTATTTTGTTCATTTCAATGACATTCGTGGGGTTTCTAACCAAAATGACCTCTAATAATCCGTCATTAAGCTCGATAGCAGAATTTTTTAGCTTTACTATTCCTCCCACGGATTTAGTGTTTGAAACGCTGCCAAAGAGTAGGTCTGCCTCAATTACTCCATCGTCATACTCCACAATGGTCGGGTATGCGCTTAGCTTTGGAAGCTGCGCCATTCCTTGAAGCACATAGGCGAGATGCCCCAGCACCTGCTTGTTCTCGCGCGGAGTTTCATAACTTACCTCTGTGAACGCTCCGAAAGCTGCAATGTAAGTGAAATAGTCGTTTTCGTTAAAACTTCCAACATCTAAATCAATTGTTCTGCCGCGCACTATCAGCTTTGCCGCCTGAACAGGATTTTTGGGTAAATCAAGCGACGCCGCAACATCATTTGCAGTTCCCTGCGGAATATAGCCCAGAGGCGGCGGTGACGAAAGCTGTGCGAGACCCGCAACCGTTTCGCTCAGTGTTCCATCTCCTCCGACGCATACAACAACATCAAAGTCCTTAGCGTGCTCCAAAACCAATTTTGTTGCCTCGCCTGCTCCAAATGTGTAAAACACCGTAGGAACAAGCCCACCCTTATATAATACCTCCATTGCGGGACCAATCGCTAAAACGCCGCTGCCGTTTCCAGCTACTGGATTTAGTATTAGCATAAGCTTTTTGCTCAAGATACTCCCTCCAACTGCTTGTCTGTTTGTATTTCAATATTATTGTACAATCGACTTAAAAACGCACTATAAAATTTGATTATATATCATAGCCACACAGCGGCGTTATGATATATATTATTTCAATCCTGCGCAGCCGACCTTGTTGGCTTCATGCGCAATATAATGGCTGCTGTGCAGCCATTATATCTTTTCAATACGTTGTTGTCAATTTTGGAGGCTTGTCCTCGGTCAAATTTTGTTCGAGAGCTGCTTCGCAGGAAGAAACTCAAACCGCACAAAAGCGAAAAACATCAGGAGCTGCTTCCTGTTCACGCTTTGATGGCTCGAGCTTCTCCCTGATCTATTAATCTTCCGCCTAACTTTTACCCAGTTCATTTTGGCCCCAAAATTACCGGTTGGAGCTGCAGGCCATTTAACGCTGACTCAATTGCGTCGGCCGCAAGCGTAAGATCAGAAATCATTGAGGTCGGCTTTCCCTGCGGATCGTCCTGACGGAAGGGCACAAAGAAAATATTCTTGCGGTTTAGCAGCTCGCCTATATTCTTAGCATTCGCGCCCAACGCATCGTTTGTGGAGACTGCTATCACAATGGGTCTACCATTTCGTAGATGTGCCTTGCAGGCCATCGTAACCGCACTGTCGGCGATTCCGCAGGCAAGCTTTGCAAGCGTGTTTCCGGTACAAGGCGCGAGCGCCATAACATCAAAAAGCTTCTGTGGTCCCACAGGCTCGGCATCCGATATTGAACAGATAATTTCCTTGCCCGTTATTTCGGCAAGGCGCGTCTTAACCGCTTGCGCACAACCGAAGCGAGTGTCCGTTTCCGCCGCACTTTCGGACATCACCACTGTCAAATCGTATTTTTCAGAAAGGCTCTCGGCTATGGGCATAATCCTGTCGAAGGTGCAGTAGGATCCGCAGATTGCAAGCCCCAGTTTTGTTTTCGGCATATAATAAAACCCTCCTATATTATCGGGGATAATATTAAACTATCCCGCGCTTTTCCCTCATAATGTTCAAAACTGTCTCCTTGATGATTTTTCCCGCAGTAACGGGGGCGGTTTCCGCAGGAAGCCCCAACGCCCACAGCGTGTTAATATCCAGTTCCTTTGCGGCTTCAAAATCAAATCCACCGGGACGGGAGGCAAGGTCAATACATAGAGTATCTTTTGACAGAAGCTTCAGCCGTTCACGCCCCATAACACGTGCCGGAACAGTATTAATAATTGTATCAAAGCGGCTTAGCTCCTCTCCCAGTAAGTGCGTATCCACAGCCTCGCACCCTGATGCTCTGATGTACGCCAAGTCCCCCGCATTTCTTGCGGAAACGGCAACGTGAGCGCCCAAAGCAAGCAAGCGCGTCGAGAGCATTTTCCCGATTCGTCCGTAACCGATGACAAGAATACGGCTGTCCCAAATTGTTATTGGTGAATTTTCAAGCAGCACGCCAATCGTTCCTTCGGCTGTTGCAAGAGCGTTTAGCGCAACAAGCTCCTCACGTAAAAAATAATCGACTAGGTCGAGACCCAGCTCCTTCGCGCTTATTATCAGCTTCTCACCGGGCATCCCTCCGCAAATTACTGCGGTTTTTGGCAGTGCGCGCAATATCTCCTCTGCATTATAATTGAATGCACTGAGTGGGGCATTTAGCCTGCCCCTCATATCCAGAACAGGCAGCGGCAAAATAACGCAGTCAGCATCCTGCGCGGAAGCACACGGCGAAAGCGCACAGCTTTTTATTAAGTCGGCGGGAGCTTCATCCAACGCAAAGCAACAAATTTCATGCCCCTCACTTTCCAGCAGAGCGGCAAGCCGGACAATGCGCATATCACCGCCGATTACGGCAAATTTCATAGTACCACTTCCTTCTCAATACATAATATGACGCAGCCGCATTTAAGTGACAGCAGTATTGCAGGCACACGCTCCGTTTCTAATGCAATTTTAATCAAATACTGTCCTCTTTCTAATGACTATCTTGCCATTATCAGTTATAATTAGGGAAACAACATTAGGAGGAGCGCATGGACAAAATAATTGAAGTCGAAGGGTTGCACAAGTCCTATGGCAGCATAAAGGCCGTTAACGGACTGGATTTTTATGTCGAGCGTGGCAAGCTGTTCGCATTTCTCGGCCCAAACGGAGCCGGAAAGTCGACCACCATTGATATGATATGTACATTTCTCAAGCCTGATAGCGGCAGCGTTACCGTAGATGGCTTTATGCTTGGAAAACAGGACACGGAAATCCGCAAAATCATCGGTGCGGTGTTTCAGGACGGACTGCTGGACGAGCTTTTGACCGTTGAGGAAAACCTTAAAATACGCGGTGGCTTTTACGGTCTTAAGGGCAAAAATCTCAAGGACGCAGTCGCATATACCGCCGAAACGACTGGCATTACGGAGATTTTAAAACGTCCCTACGGTAAGCTTTCCGGCGGACAGCGCAGGCGCTGCGATATTGCCAGAGCGCTGATAAACACTCCGAAAATCCTGTTTCTAGACGAGCCGACAACCGGACTTGACCCGCAAACACGAAGATATGTTTGGGACACCATTACGGAAATTCGCAAGAAGAACGACACCACGGTTTTTCTGACAACGCATTACATGGAGGAAGCCGCTTGCGCTGACTATGTAATAGTCATCGATAAGGGCGAGATTTCCGCCCGTGGCACCCCCTCTGAGCTGAAAGAGAAATATTCAAACGACAGACTCGTAATTTCCTCCCACAAAACGAAGGAGATTGCGGGAATTTTGGAGGGCTTAGGTTTTGCTTATAGTGTCGTCGCAGACACTGTATCTGTTCCACTCTCTTCAACTCTGGATTCTATACCCTTAATCGAAAGATTCCGTGAAGAAATCGAAAGCTTTGAGGTTGTTAAGGGCACAATGGATGATGCGTTCATCGCCATCACAGGAAAGGAGATTAGAGAATGATTAGCTTTGGCATTCGAAACCTAAAGGTCTTCTTTAAGGACAAAAGCTCGGTTTTCTTTTCTCTGCTCGCAGTTTTTATTATTATCGGTCTTTACGCGCTTTTCCTCGGAGATGTTTGGACAAGCAACATGAGTGAAATAGCCGGCATTCGCTTTCTTATGGACAGTTGGATAATGGCAGGTCTGCTTGCGGTTACCTCCGTTACCACAACTATGGGCGCATACGGCATTATGGTCCAGGACAGGGAAAAGAAAATTACAAAGGATTTCGCCGCCTCTCCTGTCGGAAATAAAAACATCGTCGGCGGCTATATAATCGGAGCCGTCATCATCGGAATTATAATGAGCCTTATCGCTCTTGCTATTGCGGAGCTTTATATCTTAGCCGGCGGTGGCGAGCTTTTGAGTGCATTCGCACTTTTAAAGGTACTGGGCTCAATAATTTTGTGCACCCTATGCAACTCATCATTAGTCCTTTTTATGGTATCTTTTTTCAAAAGCAACAACGCTTTTGCGACGGCCAGCACGATTATCGGAACGCTTATCGGTTTTTTGACCGGTGTTTATCTGCCGATAGGGCAGCTCCCAGAAAGCGTGCAGTTGATTATTAAGTGCTTCCCGCCTACACACGGAGCTGTACTGTTTCGTCAGGTTATGATGGAAGCCCCACTTGCAACAAGCTTCAACGGTGCCCCTGCTCAGGTGCTTAGTGAATTTGAAAACTCGATGGGTGTAACCATGCAATTTGGGGATACCTCGGTAACGCCGCTAACTAGTATTATAATTCTGCTTGCCACCGCCGCAGTGTTCTATACGTTGGCGCTGATTAACATATCAAGAAAACAAAAATAACACTTTAAAGCTAGTAAAATCCCCCGACCAATTAATTGGTCGGGGGATTTCTTTTTACCACGAGCTTTAACCCAAATTACGCAACGCCGCCAAGACTGAAGGTGACATTTCCGTCCGCAGGCTTCAAATCTACCCACAAGCCGTCGATAGCATATGAATACTGGGAATAGATGAATTTGCTCCAGAGGCTCAGCTTACTCTTATCGATTTCCACGCGAGCACTCGTTTCTTCGTTGCCGTTGTAATGCGCCATGAAGGCTTCGGAAATGGTGTCTGCTATGTAATCCGAGTCATCATCCGAAACATGATAGCCCTTAAGCGTATTATAAGCCTCGATATAGATAGTCTTTTTTACAAAGGCATCGGCATCAGCCGCAAAGCTTGCCCCGTAGCTGTCAATAAGGTGTTCTGTTTTATCAGTCAAGCTGTTATTCGAAATGGTGCAGAATCTCATGGAACAGGGAGCGGTGCTTAACGAACCTGTTTCAGCATCGTAAATGAAGCCCTGTTCGCCGTTGTCCTTCAATGAGATATCCTGTGCGTGATAGTGTCCTGTGAAGGCCAGACGAACACCATAGGAGGTGAGCAGCTTGCCGACGTATTTATAGTCGCTGAGTAGGTAATCGGGATGAAGCTTGCTCTGTCCCTCCCAATGCTCAACTATTCCGTGATGCTCAAGGAGAATGACAGCCTTGCCTTCATCATTTGCCTGCTTAAGCACATCCTGAAGCCAATCGATTTGGTCCTGTGTCAGCTCGCCTGCCCAAACCTCTTCCGTATTAGGCTGGTTTTTTTCGTATTCATTGGTGTCCAGTGCTACAATCCAAAGACCGTCCTGGGGCTCGGCAACATAGCTCAAAGAATTATCATCACGTAAAAGCGCATCACTATAACCAAAATTGTTATATATTTGTGCGAAATCTTCCGCCGAAACATTATCAACAGGTTCGGTACCGTCACCAACGTATTTCACAGCGAGCGGATTGTTGACATCGTGGTTACCCGGCACGACAAAAACCTTTTTGCCTGCGTCAACGATGCGCTGGAGCTGTTCCGCAACCTTTTCGTGGTTAATCTTTTCTCCGTCTTTGGTGAGGTCCCCGCTGACAAGAACAAATTTAACGTCGGATTCAATAATCCTGTCAACAGCCAGCTCAAGGAGTTGAGCGCTTTCCTTTAAAAGCTTGCGGTCTGACGCCAAGCACTCTTCGAAGGCCGCGCCGGTCGTTCCAAGATCTGTATCATAATAATGAGTATCGCTGATAACAGCAAAGCTTGTGTCAGGATAAGAAGCCATGTTTTCTCCCGAAACCTCGCCGTAGCTGTATGTATACTTTGGAAGAGTCGATATGTAGCCCGAAATCAGCTTGTAAATAACAAATCCAACGATAAGCGCCGCAACAACAATTAGTATAACATTTCTTACTATATGCTTTTTCTCTTTTACGGTTTCCATTTGAAGCCTCCTGTTTGCTTTTTCTGAATGCCAAGTCATTTCTTGCCATATTATACATTCTTCTGTCAAGGTATGCAATGCCGTTACTGTAAAATAACCAAAATTATATAAATAATATACATCGTCAAAACATATTGACGTTATTGAGATTACCACCGCCCCACTTGAATTGTATGTTTTCTGCTGCAAATAATATAACCGCAACGCTGAACGTTTAAAAATAATGTGTTTTTCAGACCTCTTTGAGCGCACTAAATGTTAATTAAGTGCAAATTGTCAACTTAGCTATGGCAAACACTTCCGGAACTGTTGCCAAGCAAGCAAAATAATCTTATAATATAGGCATCGGATAAACAAAATATTACATATATAATAACGATAAGGGATTTTAGATTATGCTGAATTTTAAGCCCGTTACTCAAAGCGACGGGAGCAAGCTGCGCCGATATTATGAGAATTGCGACTACGGTCTGTGCGAATATTCGCTCGGCACCAAACTTTTGTGGCGAACCGTGCTGCATCCCGCATGGACAGAGGCCTGTGGATGCCTTATTGTGCGAAACTATATTGACGGGCGCTATGTCTTTGACTATCCTGTTCCCGGAACGGACGGGGACGAGGATGCCGCTCTGTCAGCTATTGAACTCCACTGCATAGAGCAGGGCTTTCCTCTTGTTATATCGGTGGTGCCGGAATCGGAAGCCCCAGTGCTTCTTTCGCGTTATCCTTACGCTCGGGTGAGCAACATCCGTACTTGGCAAGACTATCTCTACCGCGCGGAAGACCTGCAAGACTTTGCAGGGTCAAAATACTCGGGACAGCGCAACCACATAAACAAATTTCGTAAGGCTTATCCGAATGCCGAATTTCGTCCCTTAACAGGCGATGATTTGCCCATAATTGAAGCCTTTCTTTCTGAATTCGGTAATGAATTTAAGAAAACCGATTTTAGTGCCACGAGGGAACTTGGGCTTGCAAAGAAAATGCTGAAGCTTGTTAATAAACCTTGGTTTCTTGCAGGCGGAATGTTTGACGGCGACCGTCTGATTGCACTTTCTCTTGCGGAAAAATGTGGCCAAACGCTGATTATCCATCTGGAAAAAGCGCTCTACTCCTACGAGGGTATTTACCCCACGCTGGTACAAGCTTTTGCTCAACACTATGGCAAGGGAATTAACCATATCAACAGAGAGGACGATGCCGCAGACCGTGGTTTGCGCACCTCAAAGCTTCAGTACGGGCCTGTAAAGCTCGCCCCAAAATATCGTTTTGAGCCACAAAACGAACTGATATGCCATGTTAAGGAGATTCCGGCACTCCAAACGTCGCGATTGACACTGTCTGCGCTTGAGGAGTCTGACCTGCCTGCCTATAACGCACTCGTTCTTGACCATGAGCGAAACCGTTTCTGGGGCTACGACGACTTGGCCGGACTAGATGGGCCAATGGAGCGAGATAGTTTTCTTCAAGTTGCAAGACATGATTTCTGCAAGTGCATGGCCGTAAATTTTGCGGTGCGTTTGGATGGCAAATGTATCGGCGAAGCGGTGCTTTACCGCTTTAATTACAAGGGTGATGCGGAGCTGGGTTGCCGAATCGCGAAAGAGTACGGTGGAAACGGATACGGCGCAGAGGCCTTCACCGCCGTCGCCGAATGGGCTCTATATAAGGTTCACTTGACCCGCGTTGTGGCAAAGTGTTATAAGGAAAATGCCGCATCCTTCAAAATGCTTTCCTCCTGCATGAAAAAATGCGGCGAGGACGAAACATTTTTTTACTTTGAAAAATTAGTATAATAACGGCGGGCGGCAATTGCCTCCCGCCGTTTCGGTATTATACTTCGCTGGTATCGGAACAAGGACGAACTATTATTCGTCTAATGCATTAACTTCATTTATTTCACACTTATTCTGTGGAGAAACGTAGCTGGAGGATTGCTATGAACAATAGAAACTTAAAATTATCCGTTATAATAATAGCCGCAGCCTTAAATCTAAGCCTGCTGTCGGGCTGCTCAGGAAAAAGCGATCCATTGGCTTCGCCCGAAGCCTCTGCTCCGGAGCTTTCGGTCAGCCCCGAAACGATAGCTCCCAGCCCCACCTCAAACTTAACTAAGGCCGAGATTGAAAGCGCTATTGCCGGCTATGGCGACAATGCCATCGATATTGCCTGGTCACCTAACAACTTAGTAGTCGCCTATATTAAGTTAGAAGGAGCGGCAAGCAATGTTTGCGTCTGGAAGGTCGGCGAAGAAAGCGCTAAGGTCATTTTTGCCGCCGAGCCCACTACGGATGGCTTTTCCTGGTCGCCAAACAGCGAGTACTTTCTGATAAATATCGGACACATGGGTCCCGGCACTATTACAAGCACTCTTGTTAACGCTGAGACTCTAGAACTCGTAAGCACAGAGCTTTCCACCGTATCGCTTTCTCCCCCCGTGTGGAGCCCTGACAGCAGATTCCTTGCGCTGTCCACATGGGAGGATTACAGCACGGCAGAAATCACGGCTTTCGCTGTCGCGAGCAAAACCACGGCCAACCTTATTAAGACGAGCAACACCTATGGCCCCTATGTAATTGAGTCATGGAGTTCGGACAATGTTATAGAATACTCCGAAATGACAAACGCAAGCACCCGCGTTGAAAAGACGATCGAAATCGGCGAATAAGGGCAATATTTGCTGGTAAACGAAACTGAATTGGAGTTGAGAAAATGAAGAAGACCGCAATAACAGCGTTTGTCTTTCTACTTGTTGGCCTTGGTATCGGTTATCTTTTGTTCCATTCGGTGGGAAAGAGCAGCTCCGAGACGGGTGATTATCCCGCGCTCTCCGCCACTCCCACGCCTGAGGATGAAAACGGAGACGTAACTGTTCCTCCCTATGTTTCCGAAGGCACGGTTTCAACTGATGAACGTAGAGACACGGAGGTGGTAAACTTAGCCTTTTCAGCGCTTGAATTTATCAAAATGGGTAACTATGATTTGCTTGCTAAAATGGTATCACCGGAGGACGGTGTCTACTTCGCCCCTTACTCATATCTTGATTTGAGTGCAAATATGCATTTTACATCTGAGCAGGTGGCGGTCTTTGCATCCGACAAATCGAGCTATCTCTGGGGCTATACAGATGGTGAGGGTGCTCCGATTGAGCTTAGTCCAACGCAATACTTTGAAAAATACGTTTTTGATCAGGATTACACGGCAGCGCCCATTATTGGCCGAAACTATATTGTCAAGAGCGGTAACTCTATTGAAAATGTGCAGGAGGTTTTCCCGGACTGTCAGTTCGTTGATTTTCATTTTCCCGGCTTTGATCCGCAGGTTGGCGGTATGGATTGGTGTACACTTAGACTTGTGTTCCGCGAATATGAGGACGATTATAAACTTGTAGCCATCATCCACGCACAGTGGACAATTTAATTAAGTTCTAAAACGTTTCTACTAGCGCTCAATATTTTTCTGCCGTCTTAGGCAGAAGTTTGGGGGCTGTTGCATTTTTGCGGCACCTCCCTTTTAAAATATGGTTTTGTCTGTAAATAATTTTGTCAAGCGGCATCACCCTAACTCAATATTCTCATTAATGCTCATTTTAGTGTTCTACTCAGCCCTGTAAATAAACACAAAAAACGTGAGCAGTTGATTTTCTGGGATTAAACGATTAATGAGAGATTACGCAAATGCATAATAAACAAATAAAATGATTGTGGCAAGCTCTCGTATGCCACAATCATTTCATTTACAAATTATTTTATTTACAAATTATTTCGTTTCAAAACAATACACAGTTTCGCTACGGAAATGCTCGCCCGCTCTCAAGATGGGACTCGGAAAATTCGGACACGCCAAAGCGTTTGGAAACACCTGCGTTTCAAGGCATATCGCACAGCGGCGGTCAATTTGGCTGCCGTTTTTCCCTTTTCGGGGACTTAGCCAATTGCCGCTGTAGACCTGCATACCGGGAAGTGTTGTAAAAGTTGTCATTGCGATTCCTGATTCCGGACTGAAAAGCACCGCGGCCTTTTTTAACTTCGCGGAATCCGAGAGCACAAAATTGTGGTCATAGCCATTGCCGTTATGAAGCTGAATATCGTATCCGTCGATATCACGGCCAACCGCCTTTGGCGTTGAAAAATCAAAAGGCGTACCCACCGTATTCAGCAGCTTGCCCGTTGGAAGACAATGCTCGTCATTCTCAGTAAATTGCTCAGCGAACACCTGCAAGGTATGGGTCAACGCCGAGCCGCTGCCACTAAGATTGAAATAACTGTGGTTTGTAAGGTTGATGACAGTGTCCGCGTCCGCATCTGCGTCGTAGGAGATTTTCAAAGCGTTTTCATCTGTCAGCTCATAGGTGATTTTTAGCATCAGATTGCCGGGGTAATTCTCCTCCCCATCGGGAGAAACACGCGAAAGCACAAGCGTGTTTCCGTTCTCAGCGGCGCTCCAGACATGCTTATCAAAGCCCTTTATCCCTCCGTGAAGATGGTTTTCGCCATCGTTGCGCGCAAGAGCATAGGTCTTTCCACCTAGCGTAAATTCGCTTTTTCCGATGCGGTTTGCAAAACGTCCTATTGCCGCTCCAAGATAGGCGTCGTTGTTTTCATATTCCGCAACAGTGTCGTAACCCAGCACGACATCTGTTAGGCCGCCCTGCGCGTTTGGAACTTTAAGGGCTTGCACAGTACAACCATAGTCCAAAATGGTTGCTGAGGCGCCGCAGCTGTTGGTGAGATAGTATGCATTTGCGGTTTTACCGTCTTTTGTTTGTCCAAAAATATAGTGCGTTATCATTTAACTGCTCCTCTAAAGAAATCCACCAAACCTTTTTTCTTTTGCACCAAGCGATCACCTGACTGCGAGCGAAGGTGCGCCGCAAGAGTTTTCTGCACTGGTAAAAGAACGTGCTTTGGATATGTGTCATTATACCACGCCGAAAGACCTGCCGCATCCTCCTTTGACAAAAAACGAATCAGCCTGTCTGTCTGCCCATGGACAGCCAACAGCATCCAGTATGCTTGTCGATTATCCTTATGCATCTGAGGAGCACTGAATATATAGTTCATTACCGCGCAAGCTGTTGCGGAGGAAGGCTCGGTGGCTGAAAGGTCATTCAGCGCCTGTTCAAGCCTCTCAGCAAAACGATCGTGGCAGGGATCGGAATCCGCTCGCCTGCCAAAACCCAAAAGTCCGTCGGTGGGCTTTCGTGTTTCCTCCAAGTGGATAGTGTCGCGCAAATAGTCATCATATATGGCTAGGATTTCCTGCGGAATCAGCCCGTTTTCCATATCAGCTTACCGGACAAAGGGGTTCTCGGTGGGATATGGCAGGGTCTTTGGCTGATTATAAGCGATGTCGGCAACGCCAAGGAACTTGAATACCTCGAAAAGCGCACTGCCGCAATGCTCAAAAGCTACCGCGCCGTGGTGCGGATAACGCTTTTGTATGAGCACATGACGATAGAAACGGCCCATCTCGTGAATTGCAAAAATACCGATACCACCGAAGCTGCCGGTTTTAAC
>JAGPMA010000049.1 GCA_018053145.1 Oscillospiraceae bacterium
AGTTTTTAATTGATTGCCTAAAGTGCCGTTTACGCGGCACTTTAATAGGGCTTTTCATGGCACAATATTTAGCCGTTCGCGGCATGGCATCTAGGTGAGCTGTGGACAAACGAACTTAGCAGCAACACCTCCAAGGTGAAATACACTTAGATCGATATGAGCTTTTAGGCGGCTGTCAACAAACACATTGTTTGGGCAACTAATCGTTTTTATGCCAAAGGGCATCAGCGCATTGCCAATTTCATCTGCGTAGTCCTCCCCTACCGCGACGATGTCAACTGCGGTGCTCGGAAGATTTGGATTTTGTATAAAGTGCGGCATTAACCACCCTCCGATTGATAGTTATATAAGTGCCGCTATCGCCTCACGGATGTTCTTAACGGAAATTAGCTCGAGACCCTTAGGTGCTTTAATGTCGTCACGTATATGTGCTGGAATTACGCAGCGCTTAAATCCGAGCCGTGAAATTTCGGCAAGGCGCTGGTTTAAAGCTGTAACGCTTCTAATTTCGCCTGTGAGTCCGACTTCCCCAACCGCCGCTAGGTCATTTCCGATTGCTTTGTCACGATGACTCGAGGCTATCGCTAGCACGGTTGCGAGGTCCGCCGCTGGCTCGTCCAGCTCTAAGCCCCCGATTACATTAATGTATGCGTCGCTTCCACCGACTGAAATACCGCCGCGCTTTTCAAGCACCGCTAATAATAGCGTAGCGCGGTTATAGTCGATTCCGTTTGTGTTACGGCGAGCACCGTTAAAGCTACTAGGCGTAACAAGTGCCTGAATTTCAGCAAGAATTGGGCGTGTACCCTCCATTACGCAGGTTACGCAGGTACCGGGGCTGTTTAGCGGTCTGCCTGAAAGCAACATCTCGGATGGGTTTTTAACTTCGCACAAACCATTATCGCACATCTCGAAAACGCCGATTTCATTGGTGGATCCAAAACGGTTTTTCGCTGCTCTTAATATCCTGTAGCTCATGCCGCGTTCACCTTCGAAATATAGAACGCAGTCGACCATATGCTCCAATACTTTTGGCCCTGCTATTGCACCCTCTTTATTGACGTGTCCTACAACAAAGGCGGTCAAATGTCCACTTTTGGCGAGCTGCATAATTGCCATAGTACAGTCTTTGACCTGAGATACGCTTCCTGGACTTGCGGTTAGCTCAGGGTTAAACATCGTTTGAACGGAATCGATTATGACAACATCAGGCTTTACTTCTTCAACAGCTGAGATGATTTCGTTAAGGTCTGTTTCTGCAAGAACGTAAATCTGATTCGAGTCAGCGCCAAGACGCTCAGCACGCATTTTGAGCTGTCGCTTGCTTTCCTCACCTGTTACATAGAGGATTTTTTCGTTTTTATCTACATTACCGCAAAACTGAAGCAAGAGCGTCGACTTTCCGATACCGGGAGCGCCTCCCACAAGTACCAGCGAGCCGCGTACAGCTCCGCCGCCGAGTACGCGGTCAAATTCATCAAACCCGGTCGAAAAACGAAGCTCATCGTCTGTTCTTAGAACAGACAAAAGCTCCGGTGAATTCTTTAGCATTCTTGCAGAAACTGAAGTCGAACCGCTTCTTGGCTTAGCTTCAACAGGAGCTTCAACCATTGTGTTCCATGCTCCGCAGGAGGGGCATCTTCCTGACCATTTTGGTGTGTCAAATCCACAGTCGGAACAGAAATACGCTGTTTTTGATTTCATTTTTGCACCTTCGTTAATAATTTGTTTCTAGGTATTGAAAGTATGAACAGGTTAGAGCGGCTGCGATTTTCAGTCTATAACTCTCAGTATCGAGCAGCTTCGATTCTTCGGGGTTTGATATGAATCCGCACTCAACAAGCACGGCCGGACAGCTCACATTTTTAAAGAGAAAAACATCCTTTGCAACCGGCATTGCGATTCGCCGGTTTTCGGGGCACAACGACAAATTCAGGGCGTTCTGTATTAGCTTAGCTAGTGAGTCGCTGCCCTCGACTTTAGCAAAGAATGATTGCGGACCATGGGGAGATTTATGTGGGTAAAAGTTTTGATGAATGCTAATTAAAACCGCGTTTGGTGTTGCATTAATAAACTCGACACGCCTTTTTTGGTCAAATCGCTTTCGGCTTGAAATGGTTTTGGCGGAGTCGGGATAAGTGATGTCCTCACTGTCACGGGTTAAGCGGTATTCAACACCTGTTAAGTCGGAAAGTGCCGCCATTTTGAGCGCTACATCAAGGTTTATCTTACTTTCATAAACCCCGGAAAGCGAAACAGCCCCGCCGTCCTCGCCCCCGTGACCAGCATCGATTACAAGCACCGGCGTTCTGGTTTTTCCAGAAGCGGAAAGAAATGAAAAGTCTGTGTTTCGGGTGAGAAGGACAAAAATGAACGCAACAAGCACCGTTAACAGCATAAGGAAAAAGAAAATGACATTGCTAAGCTTAATCGTTTTTATCACAGCAATCACCTCTTTGTATCCTATTGCCTCGCCGTGATCGATATGCAATAATTTTCTTTAACTGTAACATTATATAATCGCAGGCCCTGTAAGTCAATGACACGGCATAAATCCCTCAAGCCGACATAATATCGGCTTGAGGGATTTCGTTTACACCTTTAAATCAGCACCCGCATCCGAGATTAAGCCAGAATACTTAGCCAACACAGGCTTTACTGCGTTTTCCAAGAATTCCGTTACCTGCTCCATCGACCTTCCGACATATTTGTGCGCGTCGATATTTGCCATAATCTCGTCCTCGGTTAGCCCGAAAAGCGGGTCTGCGGCAATTCGCTTTATGAGGTCGTTCGGAAGTCCCTGCTCCTTGACAACAGCACCTGCGGCAATCGAGTGAACGCGAATCCTCTCGTGCAGCTGCTGACGGTCACCGCCTTTTTTAACCGCATCCATCATGATGTTTTCAGTTGCCATAAAGGGCAGTTCCTCGGCCAAATGCTTTTCGATTACCTTTTCATAAACCTTAATTCCCGATGCGACATTGATATAAATGTTCAGCAGAGAATCGACAGCCAAAAATGCCTCGGGCACGGAAATGCGCTTATTTGCGGAGTCGTCAAGTGTGCGCTCAAACCATTGGTTGTATGAGGTCAGCGCCGGATTTTGAGCATCTACTATGACATAACGCGCAAGCGAGCAGATGCGCTCACAGCGCATGGGATTGCGCTTGTAGGGCATCGCAGATGAGCCGATTTGGTTCGTCTCAAAGGGCTCTTCCAGTTCCTTTTCGTGTGAAAGCAGGCGCATATCCGTGGCGAATTTCCCTGCGCTTTGAGCAATTCCGGAAAGCGTTGACAAAACTGCGGCGTCAATCTTTCTCGAATAGGTCTGGCCCGAAACGGGCACACAGGCTTCAAAGCCCATTTCCCGGGCAATAAGTTTTTCAAGCTCCACACACTTTTCGTGCTCACCATCGAACAGCTCCAAAAAGCTTGCCTGAGTGCCTGTAGTTCCCTTTGAGCCGAGAAGCTGCAACGAAGAAATGCGGTATTCGACCTCCTCAAGGTCGAGCAGCAGGTCATAAATCCAAAGCGTGGCACGCTTGCCGACAGTTGTAAGCTGAGCCGGTTGGAAATGCGTAAACCCGAGTGTCGGGACAGCCTTATACTTATCTGCAAAATCGGCAAGGCGATAAATGACGTTTACCAGCTCACAGCGAAGCTGCTCAAGACCGTCACGCATTATGATTATATCGGTGTTGTCGCCGACATAACAGCTAGTTGCACCGAGGTGGATTATCGGCATAGCCTTCGGGCACTGCTTTCCGTAAGCGTGAACGTGTGCCATAACGTCGTGACGAAGCTTTTTTTCCATTTCGGCGGCATAAGCGTAATCAACTTCGTCTTTGTTCTCTTCCATTTCGTCGATTTGCTCCTGAGTTACCGGAAGACCAAGCTGCATTTCTGCCCTTGCAAGTGCAATCCATAGTCTGTGCCATGTAGTAAACTTTTTATCAGGCGAAAAAATATACTGCATTTCACTGCTGGCATAGCGTGAACACAGTGGGTTTTCATAGGTGTTTTTCATTAGCTCACAACCTTTCCATTTAGATTATATTAGTTTGAATGAAACAAAGCAATAACTTTGTCAAGAAGCAGGCGTTGAAGTTGTGCACCTCAAGCCGTGCCATTTGTCATGAACATTTGTATGACCAATCCGCAATCTTGCGGATTGGTCATACAAATTTTATTAAGCCTGCAAAAACTTTTCGAGCCTGTTAAGACCCTCGCGTATGTTTTCCATTGATGCCGCATATGTCCAGCGTACGAAGCCCGGTGCTCCAAAGCCGGAGCAAGGAACAACAGCGACGCGAGCCTGCTCCAAAAAAGCAACGGCAAAGTCATCATCATTTTCGATTAGCTTGCCTCCGTAAGTCTTTCCAATTTGTTCACTTAAATTCATCATTACATAAAAAGCGCCATCGGGTACGATACAGCTGACGCCCGAAATTTCGTTCATGCGCTTAACGATATAGTTACGGCGAACCTCAAATACTTTTCGCATTGCTTCAATTCCGTCTTGTGGACCGGAAAGCGCCTCAGTAGCCGCAATCTGGTTCATGGTTCCGGGAGCGCCCGTGGAGTGGCTGAGGCAGTTTGCCATTATCTTTGAAATTTTTGGGTTTGCGGCCGCATATCCAATGCGCCAGCCTGTCATCGCATAGGACTTCGAGACACCCGTTATGAGTATGGTTCGGTCGTAAGTGTCCTTCGAGAGCGTCGCTATGCTGACAAATTCCTTGTTATCGTAAACAAGACCGCTATAGATTTCATCAGCGATGATGTATATGTCGTATTTTTTGCAAATTTCCGCTATGTCCTCAAGCTCGGAACGTGAATAAAGCATACCTGTAGGGTTTGAAGGGTTATTCAAAATGAGAGCCTTAGTTTTTGGTCCCATGGCGCTCTCTAACTGTTCTGGAGTGATTTTAAAGTGCTGCTCCTCGCCCGCCGAAATTACAACCGGCGTACCTCCCGCCATGTGAATCATCTCGTAGTAGCTCACCCAGTAAGGCGCAGGAAGTATTACTTCGTCCCCTGGATTCAGTAAAGCCAGAAACGCAATATAAACATTGTGCTTAGCACCGCTTGCTACTGTAATTTGGCTAAAATCGTAGTCTAAATCAAAATCAATTTTCAGTCTTGCTGAAATTGCTTTTCTCAGATTAACAAGGCCTGCCGCCGGGGTGTATTTCGTTTTTCCTTCATTAATAGCGGTGATTCCGGCTGTTTTTATGTTATCGGGAGTATCAAAATCAGGCTCACCTGTTCCGAAGCCTATTACATCAAGCCCCTCGGCTTGCATTTGCTTTGCCAGCGCGTCAACCGCTAAGGTCGTTGAAGCTCTGACTTCTCCCGCCATTCTTGATAACTCTTTCATGCGATGCACCATCCAATTATTTCTCAATACTGAAATTATTATAAGCCAAATACTTCATCTTTGCAAGTATATTAGACTCTATTACCTTCATTGTATGATAATTTGCATTATTTAACATCTTTGCAATGCAAATAAGCCTCAGTCATTTTACTACAAGGATGCTATTTTGTAAATGCTATATGTAAAAAATAACTGCAGCCCTTAATTAAGCTGCAGTTATTTTTCAAAAGAATCTATTTGTTTTTATCTTCTATTTTTTTAATTACTATATTCGTTTCAGTTCTTTTCATGTCGCATGCTCCACAACTGCTGCAGCTTGAGCAATCGCCGCACGAGCAGAGACTTTTTGTTCCCCCGCGTACCATCTTTAAAATTATCAAAACGATGACCAACAAAATTATAGCTCCGATTATAAGTGAGCCAAGATTTTCACTGATAAAGCCCAGCATATTACCCACCTACTTTCGTTCCTATTGTGTATGGGTTTTTTCTAATAAGTAAATAAATTATTCCAGCCAAGAGTATAAAAGCAATCGCTGTCCATACACCAAAGCTTCCGCTGATTATTAGCTGCCCGATTTGATTAACTATCAGGCAAATTGTGTAAGCGTAGAGGCATAGATAAGAAATTGCGCCAATTGTCCAAGCTTTGTCGTTCATTTCGCGCTTGATTGCTCCCATCGCCGCAAAGCAAGGCGCGCAGAGAAGATTGAACATCATGAAGCTGTAAGCTGACAAAGTGGTAAAGTTCTGCGAAAGCGTTGCCCAGTTAGCGGTCCCACTTTCGGCCGATTCATTTATCCCGTAAAGGATTCCGAAAGTCGCAACGATGTTTTCTTTTGCGAGAAGGCCTGCGATACTTGCAACAGCCGCCTGCCAATGGCCAAACCCTAAGGGTGCGAAAATCGGAGCAATTATTCTTCCAAGGGCGGCAAGCAGACTTGAATTGTTATCGCTTATCATTCCCAGCCTGCCGTTTGTAATTCCAAAAGCCTGCAAAAACCACAAAATTATCGAAGATACGAGAATTAGTGTACCGGCTTTAACAACAAACGAGGAGGCCCGTTCCCAAGTCGCTCTGAAAATATTTTTGCCGGAGGGTATATGATACGGCGGAAGCTCCATGACGAAGGGAGATTCATCACCAGCAAAGGGTTTTGTTTTTTTCAGTATTATTCCCGAAATAACTACTGACGCAATTCCAATGAAATAAGCTGATGTTGCAATCCAACCCGAACCGCCGAATAAAGCTCCTGCAATTAGCCCGACTAAAGGCATTTTTGCTCCACAGGGTATAAACGAAGTAGTCATAATTGTCATTCTACGGTCACGCTCGTTTTCAATCGTACGCGAGGCCATTATTCCGGGAACGGAGCAGCCTGAGCCAATCAGCATCGGAATAAAACTCTTGCCGGATAGCCCAAATCGACGGAATAATCTATCCATAATAAACGCAATTCGAGACATATAGCCGATATCTTCGAGAACGGAGAGCATAAGAAACAGGATAACCATTTGCGGTAAAAATCCGAGCACAGCTCCTACACCGGCGATAATTCCATCAATGACAAGTCCTGAAATCCACGGAATAACATTCATGTTTGTAAACAGAATGTCAAGATTGCCGCTGATTATTTTTGCAAACAAAGTATCGTTAACCCATCCCGATGCCCAGCTACCAAGCGTTGTAATGGAGATGTAGTAGACAAAGAACATTACCAAGGCGAAAATCGGAAGCGCTAAAATACGGTTTGTAACTATCCCGTCAATTTTGTCCGTCATAGTTGATCCGATTAGATTATTTTTTTCTACACTGGAAGAAACTAACTTTTGAACATAATCGTATCGCTCGATTGTAATAATACTCTCCGCATCGTCATCAAGTTCTTTTTCGCAGTCTTTAATATGGCCGTCAATATGTTCCCATTCGATTTTGTCAAGATTAAGCTCCTTGAGAACTTCTTTGTCTCTTTCAAAAACCTTAACAGCATACCAACGAAGATAGCGCTCCGGCACTATATTCTCCAGTGACTCCTCAATGTGCGCTATGGCGTGCTCAACATTTCCACGAAAAATCGGTGGATTCTTTGCTGCAGTGCCTGCTGCTGCGAGCTTTGCCGCAAAAGCTGCTGTTTGGTCTGCGCCTTCGCCCTTAAGGGCGGAGGTTTCAAAGACCTTGCAGCCTAATGCACGGCTCAGAGAATTTAAGTCAATTTGATCTCCGTTTTTGCGAACAATATCTATCATATTCAGCGCGATTACAACCGGAATTCCCAGTTCAATTAGCTGAGTTGTTAGATATAGGTTTCGCTCAATATTTGTTGCGTCGACAATGTTGATAATGGCGTCCGGCTTATCGTTGACGAGATAATTTCTCGCTACCACCTCTTCAAGCGTGTATGGCGACAGGGAGTATATTCCGGGCAAATCCTGAATCACTACATCTTTATCGGATTTGAGTTTCCCCTCTTTTTTTTCAACAGTAACACCCGGCCAGTTGCCGACATATTGGTTGCTGCCAGTAAGCTCATTAAACATCGTTGTCTTTCCGCTGTTTGGGTTACCGGCAAGCGCAATTTTCACACTCATTTTCATTCCCCCTTCAATGACGATGTTAGAGGTATCTAACTCTAGCACCAAAAAATAAGGATTTTATCATCCTTATTGCACCTCAATCTTATCAGCATCTGACTTTCTGACAGATAGCTCATATCCTCTGACCATAATTTGAATCGGATCGCCGAGCGGGGCGATTTTTCTGATATATATATCGGCCCCCTTGGTGACGCCCATATCCATTATGCGTCTTCTGACTGCGCCTTCGCCGTGAAGCTTGACAACCCTTGCGCTGCCGCCGACACTTACATTTTTTAGTGTTTTCATAATCGTTCTCCTTTTCCGGTTGCCTTTGTGCAACACCAAATCGCAATGGTTAGTTATCTCTAACTCTGTTCACATCATAGCATCACATACTTGATTTGTCAACACCTAATTCATACATTATAACTCGAATTTAGAAATTAATACGGAAAGCTGTATAGGCAGCTTTCCGCAAGAAATAATTTTAATTTGTTTCGGTATCTTTTTCCTTTTTTTTGTTGAACACAGCTGTTAGTACTACTGCAATCAAAACCACCACCGCTACGCATACGACAAATACTGTGGTCATATCGTTTTCGGAGGAAACAGGCTCCGAGCCGGGCTCCGGAGAATATAGCGCAGGGGCTTCAACTCCGTCGGGCGCAATCTCTGCGTTTGTCGGGTCTGAAATGCAAATCCAGAAGTTTTTGACTGCATAGTAATAGCCGACAAAGCCCCATTTGTTTCCGTTAATATCGGTATATACCGATGTAATAACAAAATTGTCATCAATTGACTCAAATGCGCCCGTGTTATCTCCTGAGTTTGGAAAAGTCCACGAAACGATGTTTTGTTTTGAAGAAAGCTCCGAATAATCACCGTTATATTGAGTGTATTCGGCACTGTGCTCCGCATCAAAGCTCTGGTAATCGTACTTTAAAACGGTGTCTTTCATGTTTATCCATGCGGCTTTATATGAGCCTTCATTAGTTTTCGGAATTAGCTTATCACCGTTTTCCATATATTCGACCACTCCCCAAGATACATCGCCCTTTTTGTATGTAAACTGAACGTGAAAGACGCCTCCGTTATCGGCAAAGCCCAAGCTGCTTCCGTATGGCTCCGTAAAAAGCTCTATGTATCCGCTCTCGCCATTTGCATAATAGTCCCGGTTAAGATATTCGCAATCGCTTGTGTGCGAATTATAGAAATCGTCATTTGGCTGATAAATTAAATCCGCCATAGCGAAGCCACTCAATAGGGACACCAGCATGACACAGGAGAATATCAGGCGCGCAATTTTTTTATAACTATTCATATACATTATTTACCTCACTATATTAATTGTTGAAGGATTAGACCGGTTAAATACGAAAATGCATTTGCTCCCAAGGAAAACATAAAGGGCCGCTTAATTTCGTTGGCAAAGCGATTATAATAAATGCCTTCAATAAGAACTGCCGCTATTTCCAAAATCAGAATTATTATTACCGACGTAAGCTCAGTTTTACGGCTTAGTATATTATTAAGAAGCACAACTGGAGGATTTGTTAGGACATTGGCAAGTAGAACCATAGTTAATGAATGCGTGCTTCGAACTTTGAATGCAAGGCTAAATACCAGCTCAAGAACCAGCGTCAGGGCAAGTGATATCAGTAGTGTCCATAGAAAATCCATCTGCATATCTCGGCCCCTTCTCGCTAAGTTTTCTCAACGCAAATTTTCTTTCTTCTTTGCCTTATGATTATTTCACGCTAAAGATACCACCTGTACACGGTATGATACCGGTCAGTACACGGGAATGATACCGCCTAGCAAAAAGCACAATTCGCGCAATGATACCGGCAATACAGACAACGATACCGCCCTTCTGTAGAATAGTAACGGAGTGTTATGCTCTGAAAATACAGAAGGGAGAACATAAATATGGCCCGAAAAATCCAAGTTAAAACCGTTCTTGAACTGCGAGCTGCAGGAATGTCACAGCGGCAAATAGCATCAAGCAGGCACATGTCTAAAACTTCAGTGAGCGAGGTGTTCCGTATTGCAGAAGAACGCAAAGTGGGATTTGATGACATCAGCGAACTTCGCCCGGAGGAAGTGTACAACCTTTTCTTCCCAGAGAAGTTTGACGTTGCGGCACTCTTTGCCTCACGAGACTACGAGTATGTGCATCACGAGCTTTCGCGCACAGGAGTAACACTAAAGCTGCTGTGGAAAGAATACCGCGACAAGTGCGCTAATGGAGCCACGATACCTGTTGGATACACAAAGTTTTGTAGTGGGTATGCCGAATACACAGACCAATCCAATCTTACCAACCATCTGCACCACAAGCCCGGTGTCGTCGCTGAGGTTGACTGGTCGGGGTCGAAAATGCAGCTTCTTGAAAGAGCCACAGGCGAAATAATACCGGTTTATCTGTTTGTTGCAACGCTTCCGTACAGCCAGTATTCTTACGTCGAACCGTGCCTCAATATGAAACAGGAAGCGTGGCTACGTTGCAACGTGCATATGTTTGAGTTCTTCAGCGGTACAACAGTAAGAATCGTTTGCGACAACCTTAAGACCGGAGTAATATCCCATCCTCGCGAGGGTGACATCGTGTTGAATGAAGCATACGAGTCACTTGGCAACCACTATTCGGCGGCAATAATGCCTGCTCAACCTCGCAAGCCCAAGCAAAAAGCATCTGTCGAAGGTACCGTCGGCAAGATTGCCACAGCTGTTATTGCTACACTCCGCAATGAGGTGTTCTATACCTTCGGCGAACTGAAAGCGGCAGTTGCCAGAGAACTGAAGGCATTCAATGATGCACCGTTTCAAAAGCGACCCGGGAGCAGAAGTGAAATCTTTATGCAGGATGAAAAAAGTTCCCTCCGCCAGTTGCCTGTACTGCCATATGAAATAGCTCAATGGTACTACGGAAGAAAAGCTAATCTCGACAGTCACATCGCCTTCAAGAACAACCGTTACTCGTGCCCATACCAGTATGTGGGCAAGGAGGTTGACCTAAAAGTAACGGATACTTTGGTGGAAATCTATTGCAAACAGGAGAGAATTTCAACCCACAAGCTCTTTCCCGACTATGTCAGCAATCAGTGGTCTACCCATCCCGAGGATATGCCGGACAGCTTCGTGAGACCCGAGTGGGATGATGTCCGTATCCGCAAATGGGCAAACTCAGTCGGTCCATCTACAGAGTCTGTAATTGAAAGAATTTTTGCTGGAGTGAAGGTAAAAGAACAGGGCTACAACTCATGTTTGTCTGTGCTCAGATTGAGCAAGGGGTATTCTTCTCAACGCTTGGAGACGTCTTGTGAGCTTGCACTGACAAAATTCAATTCGCCTCGTTACCGCCATTTGAAAGCTATTCTCGATGCCAATCAAGACATCGTTTATGCAGAAGCTAAGCGTAAAGACAGTGTTCCGGCGGATGACGACACGGTAGGCTTCATGCGCGGCGCATCCTACTACGGAGGTAAACGCCATGATTAACGAAGAAACTCGCCGTAAGCTCCGCGAAATGAGTCTTGAGGACATGATAAAGATTCTGGACATACAGGATACAGACATTGCATACTCGTCGTTGCCGTTTGATGAACGAATAAAAATTGCTGTCGACTACACCTACCAAGAAAAGTACAACGACAAGGTAAAGAGGCTAATAAAACAAGCAAAATTTCGGATACCGAACGCAGATATTAATGATGTATATTATCCAGAGCGAAAGTTGGACAAACCCTTATTGCTTGAATTAGGTACCTGTCAATTTGTCAGCAGTAACAGCAATATTGTGTTTCAAGGGTTTACTGGTAGTGGCAAAAGCTTCCTTGCTTGCTGCATCGGGAAGCAGGCCTGTAAGCAAGGTGTTAGAACACGGTATATTCGTATTCCAGACTTGTTGGAACTGCGGGATGAGGCCGCAACTGTTAAGCAAGGTAAGGTAAAACTACTAAATATATTCAGCAGTTACCGAGTCCTCGTCCTAGACGAGTGGCTATTGGGCGAACTATCCGATGAGGATTTACATTTCCTTTTCGAGCTCATTGAGCGGCGCTACGATGCGACCTCGACGATATTCTGCACTCAATACAAGCTTGAAAGCTGGCACGCTCGACTCGGCGGGGGTATACTTGCCGACTCTATTATGGACAGAATAATTCATCGTGCCGTTTCCGTATATTCTGGCGATATAAATATGCGAGAGCTTCTGGCAAAGAAGAAAATTTGACGATGACGGATGCCGCCCATCAGGGCGGTATCCAATCGAATACTGGCGGTATCTTCAGCGTGTATCGACGGTATCATTCACGTGTATACCCGGTACTGAAACCGTGAAATAATCA
>JAGPMA010000097.1 GCA_018053145.1 Oscillospiraceae bacterium
CCCATACAGGCTGTCTATGCCGTCTGCGATAGCTATAAAACGCACATCATAGTTTGGAAATACAATTTCCGTGTATCTTCCTACCTCTAAATACTCACGACCAAATCGGCTCATGTCTTTTACAATGATTGTTCCTACTTCACCGTTTTCAACCAACTCCATTAGCTTTTTAAAGGATGGTCGATTAAAGTTTGTACCCGAGCATCCATCGTCAGCCATAAATATTAGATTTTCAAAGCCATTTTCTTTTGCATACTTTTCTAAAAACAACCGTTGGTTTTGAATACTGTTAGACTCACCTTGACTGCCGTCATCTTGACTTAGCCTTGCATATAAAATTGTGTACTTATCGTTTGCCATTTTTACGGCTCCTTTCTCTTGGCAAACTGAATACGATGGTTGCGGTAGAACCGCAACCACATCATACCCAAACGATTTGCCAAAGTCTACTGAATAGCGGAAAACTATTCAACCTTTTTCATTACATCTAAGTCAATTAGTTTAATTATTTTTTCTGTTGGCGTAGTAGTTGAGACAGCCGGAAATACAGAAGTGACAAAGAAGGTTTGACCGTTTATGTTCATCTGTCGTTCAGTACGCATTCCATCCTCGTTCAAATACACGCCTGCATCACGATATATAGACATCACTTTTCCATCTTGTTGTCTTGTGATAGGTTTCACTTCGCCATAAAATCCTGTATTCTTATCCATATAAAAATCTCCTCTACATCTTCATTTCAAAATTGTATCCACTGTGGTCATCTTCCTTTTGACCAACACCTTTTTTGCGTTCGTGGACTACCGCTTTGGTAGTACAGTCACTCACGGGAACAGGGTTGTCCAGACGTTCCAAAGAGCGCCCAAGCTGAACCACACTACTACTAATGCTACCAAGGACAGCGGAATTATCACCCATAGCGGTGTCCATTCCAAGCTGGGCAGTCGCAGTTTCGGCATAGAAAAAGATTTCCCCTGCGTTTGCTGGGGATGTACTACTGCGGTCGAATGGGTGGCTGAAAGCATATGCTTTATTACGCACAGCACCTGTTAGAGCACCTTGGAAATGGCGTAATATTGGGGTTTGTTCGGTGTTACAGCACCTATGACAGCGCAAACTGCGATTTACAGCACCTAAATTTGCAGCATCGCCTTATTTTTAAATTACCCACGAATCCGCTAACGGTGGGGCTTTAGCGGTCGGCACTGCCGTCCGCTGTGACCGCAAGGTGCACCTTTAGGAGCACCTTGCTTTCTCCTGCTCTACTTTCGACCCATAGGTTCACCACTTTTATGCATGATGGGCAAACCCGTTAACCGCCCAACAAATCGGCTGTGTGTGCTTTAGCAAGTTTACGGGGCACATTACCCGCTTAGGCTTGTAAAACCGCAACACAGGGCGAACGGGGGTGACACGGTGGCTAGCCAGTGCCGTCAGGGTCAACAGGGTCGATATTTTGCACACTGGAGCCGCTCTCGTTTTTATCGTCACCAACGGCACTATCGTCACCAATGTGGGCGAGGGAAATCAATCGGCTACCGTTGCTGCGGTGACAACGGACATCAATCCCTTTTTGGAAAATCTGCTCTTGGTTTTGCAGCAGCAAGCGTGAGAGGGTGCGATGGCTAATTTTATTTTCTTTTCTGCTGATGAGTTCTGCCAGCTCGGTGGGTGAACCTTGGTAGTTTTGTTTGTCTGACATAAAATCAGAAACAAGTAAAACAATATCGGGCAACAGCAAATCAGGATTTTCTTTACTGTCGGAAATCAGCTCCCACACATTGTTTTCATTGCGCTTGAGCTCCATCTCCCGATACTCAATATCTCTGCCGATACAGGAGAGCGTTGCCTTGCCGCTACCACGCTTTTCTTCCACCAAAGTAAAACTGCTATCCACCGCACCGGATAATCCTGTAGTGCCCGAGATGCGATTAAAGGGATCGGTATCTTTTTGTTTTCTGAGATGATGAATAAGCAAGATTGCAATCCCATTTTTATCCGCCAGCTTTTTGAGAACAGAGAGGTCAGCGTAATCATTGGCATAGGAATTGTCGGCCGCAGGTTTGCGAATCATTTGCAGGGTGTCGATGATAATCAGAACGGTGTGGGGGTGCTCTGCAATAAATTGCTCCATGCGTTCCTCCAGCCCCTCGCCCAGCCGACAGCTCTCTTCACAAAAATGCACATTGGGCGGTGCATCATCAGTAATGTCGAACAGTCGATTTTGAATACGCAGGCGACTATCCTCAAAGCAGAGATATAAAGTTGTGCCTTGCTTGACAGCATTGTTCCAAACCGGTTCTCCCTTGGCAACCGTTACTGACAACCAAAGGGCAAGCCAGCTCTTGCCTGACTTTGGCGCACCGGCAAGCAGATGCAGTCCGTTTGACAATAGTCCCTTCACCACAAACTGCATTGGTTTCAGGGGTTGATTCATAAGGGTTTCACCGTCGATGGTATGAAATCGTGTTTGCATTTGAATCCTCCTTAATTTTTGAAATAGAGAGAAGATGAGAAAGATCCCTCACTGTGTAGGCATTGAGAAGGCCTTTTTGTCAACCTCATCTTGAAAAAGATTCCCCCTCTACTATTAAGCCGATTTCAGAGGGGGGTTGAGCGGAAAGTCTTTTACCCCCCTACTACTAATCCGGTTTCAGGGGGTGGTTGGACGAAATTATTTTTTGAAATCTATAAAACCTCCTTACTACTAATCCGGTTTCATAAGGGGGTCTACAAAACAAAATGCAAAAATGCCGCCCACTTTTTAGGTGGACGGCATTTGGTGCAATTCAGAATACAAAATATGGGATTTCACAGTTCAGTTGTGTATTCAATCCTCCACTTTCCCATGTTCGCGCGGAATACAGAAACGGCCGCCTGCATTGAGATTTTTCTCAAGCAAACGACCGTTGTCATAGATATTTAGTTGTGTAAGTAACCGCCATGCAAGCCAGAAGCCACATTCAAAGCTTTCCCTGGCACGAGCTCCGGCAATCAAATCCTTGTTGTCGATGATGCGGAGCACCAGTTTTCGCCCCGGCTTTTCCAAGCTACGGATAAGCTGTTGGTGAGCTTCCTCAATTGTCTGCGTAGCATATGGGTCTGGGGTGAAATTGCTATACTGATCAAAGAGTTCTCCTAAAATAGTTTTCATTGGGTATCGCCTCCTTTAGCAACACAAGATACCACAGAAAGGAGAGAGTAGCTACCGAAAATTGATGAGATTTCATTAAAATTAAATTATAAATAATTAAACATTACCGCGAATGTGGAATAAAATTGTGGAAATTCAAGATGGTAAGTAGTATAATAAAAATAGAAATTTTGGGGGTGCACTCATGAAGATTAGTTATAACAAGCTATGGAAGATGCTGATTGACTTAAAAATGGGCAAAGCCGAGTTACGACATAGAACGGGTATCGCATCCAGCACCTTTACAAAGTTGAGGAACGATGAGGAAGTATCCATGTCTATAATACGAAAAATTTGTGAAGAGCTAAATTGCGATATTGGAGATGTAATGGAGTTTAAAAAAGGAAATTCACAACAATAAATTTCTGCATCCCCTTTATGTGTCCATCTCACTATGTATAATGT
>JAGPMA010000098.1 GCA_018053145.1 Oscillospiraceae bacterium
TCATTGCCAATCCCAAACGTGTTTTTACTTACGAACTGATTACCGATTTGGTTTGGAAAGAGGATTGTGATTTCTATTCGAGAAAAGCGATTCATAATCATATAAGTAAGTTGCGTAAGAAATTGCGTTTTGAACCGGATCTTCCAAACTATATTGAGAGTGTCGCCGGAATCGGCTATAAATTTGAACATCTATAACATGAGCCCACAAGGTGTCATTTTCTCCTTGTGGGCTTGCTTTTTGCAGCATATATTCTAAGAGCACAATATGTAGAAAATTGCGAATATAAAGAGTAAAAAGCGAATGTCTGCGGACTGATACAGGAAACATAACCGATATAATTTTCTCCCAAGGAGGTATCAAGCAGCCGATTCAGGCTCCTCCTTGATGGGAGGAAATGCCTATGCGTCTATGCAACACAGATCCGCAGATAAACTGCTTTACATTCAGTCACCTATACGTCGTAATCCAGCTCGTATGGATTGCGGCGTTTTTGGTTTCGACAATATTTGAGCATTTTCGCTGTCAGCCTCCCGGAGAAATTTCATACTGCTGCTTTGGCGCGCCTGTTCTTTGTACGGGCGCGCTTTTTTGTACCCTTTTTTTAATCAGAAAGAGACTTAGACCTTATCGCTGCCGCAGCCCACCCTCTGATTTCGATTTTTGCCATCAACTCAAACATCGAAATTGGAGGAAATTACTATGAAGAAAATCAATCTTCGGGATTATTACCCGTATTATACACAGGACATGATCGTTGAGGTGCCGGATGAAGTTGCTTTGTTGCTTCGGGAATATATGTTGTTGGAAGAAGCCTATCGGATTCGTACATACCGCTATAAAGCATTTTACTCTCTGGATCGAGACGAAGGTATTGAGCGTGAGATATTGCAAAAGCCTCTTAACCCGGCAGAAATTTGGGAACAGCGCCAAATGACGGAGTTGATTTATAAAGGTCTTTCCAAACTTCCGGTAAAGCAGCGCCAACGAATCTATGCACACTTTTTTCTTGGCATGAGCAAAGCAGATATTGCCAAAGCGGAAGGAACACACAAAAGCCGGATCACCCGTTCTATCGAAGCCGGATTGCGTAGTCTGGAAAAATATTTCAAAGAAATTTTATAACAGACGGCAACTTTGCCCCTAAAAATGTACTGAATAGTAGAGGGACATATTCGGCGGGACAAGCTGGACGGGTGTGGTAAGGAAGCATATACATCCTCCCACCCCAACTGCAATATCAATTTGTCTGCCATGCCCCTTGCTTGTTCCTTGACAACCGAATATACGCTGTTACAGGTACTTCATTCTGTGTTCCGAGCGGCAGATGGGGCGGCGCGGTGACAGGCGGCCTAAGGAGGTGATGGATCCAGGCTGTCCGAGCGATAAACGCAACCTACGAAACCGGCTGTGGCAGGCCGGACGCGATAACGACGCAGATCATAATGGTACTTCTTCACAGCTTCCTAAAGACTTGGGGAGAGTTCCTGCGGCGTTTGCTTGCTCTGGCAAAGCGGCGGCGTATGCGGGACTATGATGCGGTGACGCTATCCGCAGCCTGTAACAGCCCCGTCCTTATAACAGAAGGACTTGCCGGGGTGCGTGGCAAATACGGCAGTAAAATCGAAATCAGATATAATGGGCCGGATTTATGTGTGTAATAACCATAGATCCGACCTATTCATGTGGTTTTGATAACACAGTTTTCAGAAGGGAGTTGATACTATGGAATTGAATACCATTGTCAGTGAAGTGGGTACACTGGTAGACATTCGGGATGTCTCTGTCAACAAAGAACTTTCCCGTGATGAACGGATTGCAGAATTCGTTCAGCAAATCAAAAATCCATACCATTTTAAGTGTGGGCGTTTTACTGTACAGGCCAGCTTTTCTGCTGAAGGTGCTACCCTGGAAGAATGTATCAAGGGTATTTTGCGATAGGTGCAATTTTAAGAAAGGGGCTGACTTTTCCGTAAAAGCATGGTAGAATAAGAATCGGAAAAGGAATTGAATATGGCATAACCACACTTCTTGAATTGCGGGGATTTTTCTGTGCAACGAAAGGAGTGTTTTTTTATGCAGGTTTACAAAGCGATTAAGTACATCCGTCTTTCTTATACGGATGATAAAACAGTAGAAAGTGACAGCGTTGCTAACCAGCGGCGCCTGATCGATGACTACATAGCCCGACACCCGGAAATTGAGGTTGTGGCAGAAAAAATTGACGATGGTTATAGTGGTGTTTTGTTTGATCGCCCGGCATTTCAGGAAATGATGCGGATGATCGAACAAGGCGAAGCTAACTGCGTGATTGTCAAAGACCTCTCCCGCTTAGGTCGTGAGTACATAGAAACAGGCCGTTATATGCGCAGGGTATTTCCAGCCTATGGAGTGCGTTTTATCGCAATTAACGATAATGTGGACACGGAAAATGACGCTGCCGATGATCTCACGGTTTCTGTCAAAAACATTATGAATGAGGCTTACTGTCGGGATATTTCCGTTAAGACACGGAGCGCCCTGGAAGTAAAACGGCGCAGCGGGGATTTTGTAGGTGCTTTTACCATTTATGGTTATGTGAAAGTCGGCGATAAACACAAGAGCTTGGAAGTAGACGAATATGCTGCTAATGTTGTGAGGGATATTTTCAGAAAACGGCTGGAGGGATTCAGCGCTTCCCATATAGCGGATGAACTGAACCGATTAGGAATTCTTTCGCCTTTAGCGTATAAGCGCAATCACGGAATGCCTCATGCAAAAGGTGGCTATACAGACCGAAAGGATTGCAAATGGTCTGCAACTACAATCATCCGCATTTTGCAGGATGAAACTTACACCGGAACACTGGTCCAGGGCAAACAGACAACGCCCCATTTCAAATTAAAAGAGCGTGAGGACAAACCTTCTTCGGAATGGATTCGTGTGGAGGGAACCCATGAAGCGATCATACAAAAGCACGATTTTGATCTGGTGCAACGGCTCCGCAGGATTGACACAAGGACTTCTCCCAAATCGGATAAGGTTTACCTGTTTTCCGGTATTTTGATCTGCGGCTGCTGTGGCTGCCGTATGACCCGCAAGACGAACCGCTATAAAGATAAAGAGTATCACTATTATTACTGCCCGACCGGCAAAAAGAATGGCTGCACATCGTCGGTCATGCTGAAAGAGTCGGATCTGATTGAATGTGTGCAGGACAGTTTGAAAGGACATATTGAAAATGTTGCTTCTCTGGATGCCCTGCTGTCCAGTATCAGTCAGGAACGGATCAACCGGGAATTGGCGCAGGAATATGCCGCACAGATCAGAGTAAATGAAAAGCGTGTGGCACAGACCGAGGGCTTTAAGGCAAAACTCTATGAAAATCTGGTGAGTGGAATTCTGACAAAGGAAGAATTTCTCTCTTATAAGCGAAAATACAATGCAGATATTGAACTGTTCCAAAAGGCAATCGTTGAATGGAACGATAAACTTACAGATGTATTGGAAAACCGAAGCGAACGAAACCGTTGGATCAACCATTTTATGAAATTTTCTACTATGGAGGATATTGACCGCCGGGCAGTCATGCAGCTTATCCGAAGCATACG
>JAGPMA010000050.1 GCA_018053145.1 Oscillospiraceae bacterium
ACGCTTGACCTCGGCGGAAATGTCGTTATTCCGTCGTTTGCTGTCGGCAGAACGCAGGAAATCCTGTACCATTTGCGTAAGATAAAAACCGATAAGCTTATAAAATGTCACGACGGCTTTCCCGTTTATGTCGATAGTCCGCTTGCAAACGAGGCTACAGCCATATTTTTGCAGGCTGACCCCAGTGCCTTTGACGAGGAAATACGAGAGATGTTTATACAGGGAGTAAATCCGCTCGTCTTTCCAGACCTGAAAATGTCCGTTTCCAGCGACGAATCAAAGGCTATTAACTTTGACGCGACACCGAAGGTCATTATCTCCGCCTCCGGAATGTGCGAGGCAGGCAGAATTCGCCACCACTTGAAGCACAACTTGTGGCGCAAGGAGAGCCTTGTTTTGTTCGTCGGCTATCAGGCGAAGGGAACGCTTGGCAGGATGCTTCTTGACGGGGCGAAAGAGGTAAAGCTTTTCGGAGAGCCAATTACGGTTGAAGCGGAAACCTTTCTTATGCCGGGCATCAGCGGTCATGCGGATAAAGAGGGGCTGCTTGAGTGGATTAACGCATTCACGAAAAAGCCTTCGATGGTTTTTGTGAACCACGGCGAGGACGAGGTTGCTGACGGCTTTGCAAAGTTGCTGAATGAGGAATACAAGCTCAACGCTGTTGTGCCCTTTAGCGGAACAAGCTATGATTTGCTAACGGGAGAAGTGGTTTCACAGACAAAAGGCATACGCATTGAGAAGAAAGAGGAACTGCGCCCACGCGACGCGAGAGCATCAAAGGTCTTTACGCGGCTTATTTCGGCCTGCGAAAAGCTGCTTCGTGTTGCAAGAAGCAGTGAGGGCTTGGCAAACAAGGAAATGGGAAGATTCGCCGACCAGGTGGAACAGCTTGCGGATAAGTGGAGCAGATAGAAGTCATATGGCAGACTTTTCTGAATATCGACGGGTTTGAGAAAATCAGATAATAAATACACCGACGGTTCAAAACCGTCGGTGTATTTATTATCTGATGAAGAATCGGCTTTCTATGTCGTGAGGATTTATCATTTATACACACCGACAGAAGCTGCAAAGCAGATTTGCCGCGCAAAGCCAAAGGCAGATGTTTCCGCCGAAGCCGGTGGTTGGGAAGCCCTGACTGTAGCTTTGGTAGAAGCTGCCGCCTTGCTGAAGCTCCTCAAGCAAACTGCGATACTCCATGTTGTTCGGTTCAAGGCGGAGAGCCGTTTGCGCGTGCTCCACGGCGGCTATCCTGTTGCCCTGACCGTAATTCGCCAGAGCATAGAGATAGTGCCAGCGCGCGCTACGCTCGGATAAGGGCACGCCGTTTAGCGCATTAATCGCCTCGGCAAAGTGTCTTGCCCGAATGTAATTCATAGCGGCACGTAAGGCGGTCGATTCCTCCTGTGTATCGGCATGGAAGCCGCCGCCAAAGCCTGAGCCGTATCTCGTCTGTGAACCGAAGCCGCCAAAGCCGCTGAAGCCCCCTGTGCTCGGCTGTGGGTTTTTTATTTGGTCATAGGCGGCATTGATTTCGTTCATTTTTCGCTCGGCCTCTTTATTGCCCGGATTAATATCCGGATGATATTTTTTGGCCAAGCTGCGGTAGGCTTTTTTAATTTCATCGTCGCTGGCATTGGGAGAAACGCCGAGGACGCTATATGGGTCTGCACTCATTTGCGTTTTTCTCCTTCTCGCCGCTTTCTTTTTTCATGTTCAAGCTCATATTGTGTCCACACACCGGAATAAAGTATATTTCGCATGATGGAGACATCCTCCACCAGAGGCAATTTTTCGAAGTCCATCGTACAGTTTCCAATCAGCATTGTCAATATGTCTTTAAAGTAACCGTCGTTGCGACCTTCTTTTTTAAGGGCTGTAAGCGGATTGTAGCGCCGCTTCTTCATGTCCTTCGGGAGGTCGATTACGGCGTCCATAATGTAAATGAATTCGCCAAGTGACGACGCCATCGCCCGAAGCTGCTGGGCCCACCTGTCCTCGCGGAAGGCAAAAATCTCGCCCATAAGCTCGCCAAAGTATCTTGCGCCTGCGTCGGGATTCGGCTCACCCGTTTTTTCCAGCTCCGATAAGCGAGCTATGCAGCCCTCCATCGCCTCGCACTGCCGCGGATACTTCTTGGAAATCTTTAGGTATCTTCTCTTAAGTATACGAGCGTATATCAAGCTGAGAAGATTCTTGTCATCGTGCCAGTTGTCGAGCTGGTTAAGATAGGCCAGAGCGACATTCATGTCGGAGGCGTATTCCGTTATTTCGTTTGTGTGAAAGCAGTGCTTTGCGCAGGGATGAACGATACAGCGTTCGTCCCCTTTCGACATTTCCGGCTCATAAAGAGAGGTCAAAACGAGAATGAGAAAGGTCATATCGTAGTTGAGCGTCATGCGCCCGAACTGACCGTGCCGCTCCTTTAGCGCATGGCAAAGCCCGCAGTAAACAGCCTTATAACGCTGCTTATCTTCCTCCGAAAGGATTTCGCTGTTGGCGACTATATAGCCAAACACGCTTAAATCACCCCAATCAGGTTTTTTTCTCGAACGCCGTACCACATTTTTTGCATACTATGCGAACCTTGCCCTTTCCTTTCGGAACGCGAAGCACGGCGTTACAGGAGGGGCACTTAAAAAACTTGAATTCCTTGCGCTGGCCCCACATATCCTTGCGAAGCTTTAACTTTTCGGCAATGGGGCGCTTGAAGTTCAAATACTTCGCGTTTTCGGCACGCCGCTTCTCGAAATTCTTAGAGAACATGCGAAAATACGAATAGACAACCAACACCAAGGCTACCATGAAAACTGCTGATGTTGCAGACGATCCTATAATTTGGCCTAAAAGCATTGATACAATCAGTAAAACTAGCGATGTGTAGGAAATAAACTTGGATAGCTCATCCATTCCGTAGCGCCCGTACATGAATTTTGCAAATTTTTCTTTCATGCTAATCTTCCTTCTAATTGAAAATAAACCAATGCGGTATTACCCGCTGGATGTAAGGTTTTACTAACACTCCGAGCGGCTATGCGATTTCGTCGTCAAACTGGCTGTTGTACAGCTCTGCGTAGAAGCCACCCTGACTTAGGAGCTCCTCGTGAGTGCCGCGCTCGACTATGCAGCCGTCGCGCATGACGAGAATCAAGTCCGCGCTTTTTATTGTTGACAATCTGTGCGCGATTATGAACGAAGTTCTGCCCTCGGTGAGCTTATCCATTGCACGTTGAATCTGAACCTCTGTACGCGTATCAACCGAGCTTGTCGCCTCGTCCAAAATGAGAAGAGGCGCGTTTTCGATAATGGCACGGGCGATTGTCAGCAGCTGGCGCTGACCGGCGGAAAGGCTTGCGGTGTCGCCAAGAACGGTGTTATAGCCATCGGGGAGCGTGCGGATGAAGTGGTGAAGCCCAACAGCCTTACAGGCTTTGATGACCTCCTCGTCGGGGACGTTTTCTTTGCTATAAATAATGTTGTCGCGTATTGTGCCCTCGAACAGCCAGGTGTCCTGCAAAACCATGCAGAACTGGTCGTGGACACATTCTCTGGTCATTTGGCTTATCGGAATGCCGTCAATCAAAATCTCACCGCCTTTGAGCTCATAGAAGCGCATGAGCAGGTTGACAATAGTGGTTTTACCGCTTCCTGTCGGGCCGACAATAGCGATTTTCTGACCAGGCATCGCGTGAGCGGAGAAGTCTTTGATTATTTCGCGGTCAGGATTGTAGCTGAATTTGACATCCTTGAACTCGACCTCGCCCTTTGCCTCGTGAGTTGTGATAACACCTTCGACTTCTGGGGGGAGCTCCTCCTCATCGAGAAATTGGAACACGCGCTCAGCGGCGGCAGCAGTTGACTGAAGTGTTGTCAAGGACTGCGCGGCTTGCGCAAGTGGCTGGGTGAAAAGACGAATGTAAACCATGAAAGCAACGATTACGCCGAATTCGATTTTTCCGCTCATGGCGAGAGCTGCACCGACAACGCAAACGGCAACATAGCCGAAGTTGCCGATGAAGCCCATCATGGGCATCATAATTCCGGAAATGAACTGAGCTTTCCATGCGCTTTGATAGAGCTTGTCGTTAATTCCGGTGAAGGTTTTTGAGGACTGGGCTTCGCCGTTGTAGGCACGGACAACGCTGAGACTCGAATAGGTTTCCTCAATGTGTCCATTTATTCTGCCGAGCTCGCGCTGTTGATTTTTAAAATACTTCTGAGATTTGCCCATAATAAACATCATTAAAGCAAACCCGATAATTGTGGATCCAATGGCGGTAAGCGTCATAATGACGTTCGTGGCGAACATCATTATAAGTGAGCCGAAAAACAGTGCAATTGCGCTTGTCAGCTGTCCGACACTCATGTTGAGCGTTTGACCGATGGTGTCAACATCGTTTGTGATTCGGCTTAATACATTGCCGAAGCTTTCGTTGTCGAAATACTTCAACGGCAGACGGTTGATTTTTCCAGAAAGCTGTTTTCTCATCGAATTTGTAAGCCTTTGGGTTACGGTCGACATAATGAAGCCCTGTCCGTAGGAACACAGAGCGCCGATTCCGTAAAGTATAGCCAGCGTCAGAGCAATGCTTCCGATTTTTTCAAGGTCAATGCCCGTCGCTCCGGCGGACATGGCGCTTGCCTTTGTGCCCTCGATGATAAGGTTTGTGATTTCTCTAAGTCTGTCAGGACCGATAATCGTAAATATCGCGCCGGCAATGGAAAGAACAAAGGCGATTATTATCGGAGTGGCATAAGGCTTGCAGTATGATACGAAACGGCCGAACGCGGATTTGAAATCTTTTGGCTTTTCACCGACCATTTGCCCTCCCGGTCCCATTGGACCCCTGCGGGGGACGTTGTTTTTAGGAGCTTCACTCATTTGTCAGTTCCTCCTCTGAAAGCTGGGATAGGGCAATTTCCCTGTAAACCTCACAGGATTTCAATAGCTCCCTGTG
This sequence comes from Oscillospiraceae bacterium, assembly GCA_018053145.1. Lineage (GTDB taxonomy): Bacteria > Bacillota > Clostridia > Oscillospirales > Oscillospiraceae > UBA2658. The sequence goes on from JAGPMA010000050.1 coordinate 4,962, forward strand.
AGAGCCAATTCCGACGACTTCGCCTTGCTCAAGGACAACGATTTTATCGGCATCGCGTATTGTACCTATGCGTGCGGCAACGATAAGACAGGTTGCACCGGCAAGCTCTACGCTGAGAGCCGTGCGCAGGTTTCTGTCTGTCTTATAGTCAAGCGCGGAAAAAGAGTCGTCGAAAATGAAAATTTCGGGGTCGCGGCAAACAGCGCGAGCGATACACAGACGCTGCTTCTGACCGCCGGAGACGTTTGTTCCGCCCTGTGAAATCGGAGCGTCGTAGCCCTCGGGCATCTGCTCGACAAAATCCTCGCTTTGTGCGATACGCACCGCGTTTTTGATTGCTTCGGGGCTATATTCGCCCTTGCCGTTATCGCCGTAGGCAACATTTTCGGACACCGTACCGGTGAAGAGTACCGAACGCTGCGGAATGTAGCCGAGCTTGTTTCGAAGCTGCTTTTGCGTATACTGACGAACATCAATGCCGTCAATAAGTACTTCGCCCTCCGTGGCGTCATAAAAACGAGGTATGAGGTTAATCAGCGTGCTTTTTCCGCAGCCCGTTGAGCCGATGAAAGCGATGGTTTCGCCCTTGCTCGCTTTGAAATTGACATTGCGGATAACGTAATCCTCGGCATTCGGGTATTTAAAGCTGACGTTTATGAATTCGACCTCGCCCTCGATTTTCGGTGGGAGTTCGGTTTCGGCATCAGTGTCGAGCGGGAGTTCGGTGCCCACGTCTTCAAGTTGAAGTTCGGGGTCGCCCTCAGTGTTTAGCGGAAGCTCGGTGTAATCTCCCTCCAGTTGGAGTTCGGGCTCAGCCTCGGACTCAAGCCCATCGAAAACGCCGGGGCCGTCTTTGACCTTAACATCTGTATTAAGAACCTCAAGAATTCTTTTTGCCGATACGGTTGCGCGAGGCAGCATGATGAAGACCATAGTCAGCATCATAAACGCCATAACCACCTGCATTGCATATGAGGTGAAGACAACCATGTTTGAGAACAAAGTGATTTTGTCCATCATTTCTGCCGCGTCTATCAAGGAAGCACCTATCCAGTAAACGGAAAGTGTAAGCCCGTTCATGATGATGTTCATGCAGGGCATGATAATTGCCATTATACGAGTTGTGAAAAGGTTGTTGTTGGTCAATTCGTTGTTGGCAATTTTGAATTTATTCTGCTGATAGGCTTCGGCGTTGTAGGCACGCACAACACGCAAGCCGGTGAGATTTTCTCTTGATATGCGGTTGAGGTTATCCGTAAGAGTTTGAATCCGACGAAAGCGGGGCAGAGCAAGAGTGATGATTACGGTGACCATGATAAGCAGAACTCCGACCGCAACAGCGGTTGCGGAGGTCCATTGCCAACCCTTGCCGGCAATTTTTATTATCGCCCAAACAGCGAGAATAGGGGCCTTAATCATAACCTGAAGTCCGATTGCAATAATCATTTGGACTTGTGTTATGTCGTTTGTCGAGCGAGTAATAAGGCTGGGTGTCGAAAACAGGTTAATCTCACCTAGAGAAAAGGACTGAACCTTATCGAAAACTGACAGGCGAAGTCTTTTTGAAAAACCCGCGGCTATCTTTGCTGCAAGATATCCGACAAAGACAGAGGAGGCAAGGCTGCCCAGAGCACAGGCGAGCATTTTTCCTCCCGCAACCCAAATGTCGCTCATGGCACTTCCCGATGTCTGGACTAGCATAGTTATCTCTGTCATGTAGTCGGGAAGACGAAGATCCAGAAACACCTGCAGAACTATGAGAGCTGTGCTGATAGCGGCCATCAAAAATTCGCGTGGAGAAAGACGGCGTAAAAGTTTGAGCATAGAAGAATCCTTTCCGAGGTAAATCGAAAGAACACAATAGGTGTGCTCTTTCAGATAATAATATTAAAGTATATACGGGCAGTAATTTTTGTCAACCCAAAATAATGGCCCAATAGTAAACTTACTGTTAATTATCGGAATGTGTCAAAATTGTAACAATTGTAATAATGCACAAAATAATTGCTCATTAAATTAGTGAAATAAGTACAAGATTGGCAATTGAAATATGTGAAGAATGGGTATACAATCGAAAAATCGATAAGATATCGGGAGGCGGAAAATGAAAATTTGTGAAAATAATTTCATTAATGAATGGATTCAGGGGGTCGTTTTAAAGGCAAAGCCTGATAAAATTGTTTGGATTGACGGAAGCAAGTCCCAAATTGAGGAGCTTGAAAGCCTTGCTGTGGAGAACGGCAGCATGATAAAGCTTAATGAACATAAGCTGCCAAATTGTTTCTTGCACCGCACCGATACTGACGATGTTGCAAGGGTTGAAGACCGAACCTATATTTGCAGCAAAAATATTGAGGACGCAGGGCCGACCAACCACTGGATGGAACCAAAGGAAATGTACGAAAAACTGTATGACATACTCGATGGAGCAATGAGTGGCCGTACAATGTATGTTATTCCTTATTCCCTGGGTGTTGTCGGCTCTCCTTTTGCAAAATACGGCATTGAGCTGACTGATTCAATATATGTCGCATTAAATATGCTTATCATGACGCGAGCAGGCTACGAAATTCTTGAGGCTTTATGCGACAGCAACGACTTCACCAAGGGGATACACACGCAGGGCACACTCGACAAGGATAAAAGATACATAGCCCACTTTCCAGAGGACAACACAATCATTTCTGTTAACTCAAATTACGGTGGCAATGTGCTTTTAAGCAAAAAATGTTTTGCGCTGCGTATCGCCTCAAACCTTGGAAGAAAAGAGGGCTGGATGGCGGAGCATATGCTTATTCTTGGCCTGGAAAATCCGCAGGGAGAAGTACACTATGTTTGCGGGGCGTTTCCCTCCGCCTGCGGAAAAACGAATCTTGCAATGCTGATACCGCCTGAGGGCTACAGGACAAAGGGCTGGAAGATTTGGTGCGTGGGAGACGACATAGCGTGGATTCGTGTCGGTGAGGACGGAAGACTCTGGGCGGTCAATCCTGAATATGGCTTTTTCGGCGTTGCGCCCGGTACTAATGCTAAATCAAATCCGAACGCTCTTGCCTGCACACAAAGCGGAACGATTTTCACAAATACAGCGCTTGACACTGCTGATAACACAGTTTGGTGGGAGGGGATGACCAAAAATCCGCCCGCAAATGCAATTGACTGGCTTGGGAAGCCTTGGACACCCGAGAGCTCCACGAAGGTTTCTCATCCCAACTCGCGCTTTACCGCTCCGGCAAGGAATTGCCCCTGTATTTCGCCGGAATTTGATAACCCACAGGGCGTTCCGCTTTCCGCAATTATTTTCGGAGGACGCAGGGCAAAGACAGCTCCGCTGGTGTATCAGTCCCGCGATTGGAAGCACGGTGTTTTTGTCGGCTCGACAATGGCGTCTGAAACCACCGCCGCCGCTGTCGGGCAGGTAGGAGTTGTGCGCCGTGACCCAATGGCAATGCTGCCATTTTGCGGCTATAATATGGCGGATTACTGGCAGCATTGGATAGACATGGGGAATAAGGCGAAAACGCTGCCGAAGATTTTTAATGTCAATTGGTTTCGCACAAACGAGGAAGGGCACTTCATATGGCCCGGGTTTGGAGATAACCTGCGTGTTCTTGAATGGATAATTAAGCGCTGCTGCGGAGAAACGCAAGCTATAGAATGTGAGTTGGGTTATATTCCGCGCAGCTCGGATATTAACCTTGAGGGCACGGACATTGATAAAAAAACACTTGCAGGCCTTCTTGAAATTGACCGTGAGCTGTGGAAAAAGGAAGCTGTAGATATTCGGGAGTATTATTCGCGGTTTGGCGATAAAGTTCCGAAGGAGCTTTACAAAGAGCTGGAAACGCTTGAAAACAACTTGAAATAAGGCTACAGACAAAGGACTTCGAAAGTTGCTTTTGAAGTCCTTTGTAGTTTTTGCTTAGTACTCGTAATGTTTTGACATCATCAGCATAGTTTGGTATATTGGAGCTAATAGAAATTGGCTTAACTAAGCAACGACAAACCGAACTCGCGTTTCCACAAAAACGCTTAAGGAGATTATATGGACGAACTGGAAACTGCTTGCGCACCAAAGCCTGAGAAACCGCCTTATTCAAGGGTGGGATGGTCACTTTTTGCTATTTTGGGCATCGCAACGGGGCTGCAGCTTGTTATTGCGCTGGTCGTAAGAGCCTACGCACCGGAGGTGATGGAAGCCTCATGGTTTACTTGGGTGCTCTCATTTGCCCCGCTTTATCTTGTCGCGATACCGCTTGGTTATATCATAATTAAACCCCTGCCAAAGCTTACAACACCGCAGCAGAAGCTAGGCGTTGGAAGGCTTGTCGGCTTTTTGGCGATGAGCTATGCCGTTATGTACATCGGAAACATCGTCGGGACGATGCTGAACGCGGGGATTTCAACGCTGAAGGGAGAGGAGCTTTTAAATCCGCTCCAAGCTCTGCTGACCGGCTCTAACCTATATTTTGAACTGGCTTTCGTGGGGATACTTGCACCGATAATTGAGGAGCTTGTCTTCCGAAAAATGCTCCTTGACAGAATTCGTGCTTATGGAGAAGGAACGGCGATACTGGTTTCGGGTTTGACCTTCGGACTTTTTCACGGCAATCTGTTCCAATTCTTCTATGCCTTTGGACTTGGCTCCCTGTTTGCGTATATTTATCTGAGAACGGGAAGACTGCGCTATACCATCATACTGCACGCGGTAATCAACTCTTTTTCCGTTATACTGTCGCAGCTGCTCCTCGGAAACTCCAATCTCGAAACGCTGCAAAATATGAGCGGCGAAAACCCGGAGGAACTGATTGAAATAATTCAAAGCAATTTGCCGCAGTATCTCTTGGTTGCATTGAGCTCGATGGCGGTTGTGGTGCTGTTTGTTTGCGGACTTATTTTGCTAATTAAAAAGCGGAAGCAGGTTGTTTTGTTTACAGCGCCAAAGGAACTGCCAAAGGAAGGACGCTTCAAAAACGTCTTTGTCAACTGGGGCATGGCGCTGTTCGTGCTGCTTTCAATGGGACTTATGACCTATACGGTGCTGGCGTAATTATAACTGAGTTAGAGAATTAAAATAAGCGGATGCTATCCCTAAGACAGGATGGTATCCGCTTCTCTTATGACGTTAGAGATTTATAAGAGCCTCGACGATTTCTTCAAACTTCCTGCTGTGAGAGGCTTTTACTAAAACGGCGTCGCCATATTCGATAAGCCTTGGCAGCTCAGAGAGAAGCTTTGATTTCTCCTCGAAGTAAAGCACATTGCCGCCGCCGTTTTTTGCTCCCTCCGCTGTGCTTGCGGATAGCTCGCCGCAGGCGATTACGAGGTCCACGCCCTTTTCTGCGGCGTGTAAGCCGGTTTCAAAATGAAGCCTTGCCGCTGTTTTTCCGAGCTCACCCATGTCGCCCAGAATACAGACACGACGATTGGGGAGCAGGGAAAGCGAGTCGATAGCAGCCGCAACCGAGGTGGGGTTTGCGTTGTAGCAATCGTCGATAATCGTAATTTTATCGGTTTTAATAATTCCCGAACGGCTTCCGACAGGGATATAGGCGGCAATTCCGTCCAATATTTCTTCGTTTGTGAGCCCCATGTGTATTCCGACGGCGGCAGCTCCGAGAGCGGCGGTTACCATGTGGACACCGAAGGAATTAATGCGCGCGTGGATGCGGCGAGAGCCGGAAACTATTTCTAGCTCCATGCCGTCTGTTCCGAAAAGCCTTATGTTTTCGGCTGTAACATCGCAGCCGCGGGAAACGCCGTAACGGCAGATTTCCTGCTCGCAGCTTAGCTTCTGAAGAGCTTCGTTATCGCCGTTTACAAAGACGATGCCGTTATTTGGCAGGAATTCAAGCAGCTCGCTTTTTGCTTTTAAAACGCCGTCGAAGTCACCCAGAAATTCAAGGTGAGCGCTTCCGATGGAGGTATAGAGCGCCATGTCGGGACGGACGATTTCCGCAAGTCTGCGCATTTCGCCGAAATGCGAGATGCCCATTTCAATGACCGCAAATTCGTGGCTTTCGTTGAGCCCGAAAAGCGTTAGCGGTACGCCGAGGTCGTTGTTTAGGTTTTTCGCTGTCTTATGTACCTTGAAACGGTGGGAAAGAACGGCGGAAACCATTTCCTTTGCCGTGGTTTTGCCGACGCTGCCCGTTATACCCAGCACGGGAATATCGAACTGCCTGCGGTAGAAGGCGGCAAGGTCACCCAACGCCTCAACAGTGTTTTGAACGACTATTGTCGGCAAAGCGCTGCCTTCGATGCTTCGTTCGGCGAGTACGCACAGTGCGCCTTTTTCGATGGCTAAGCCTATGTAGTCGTGACCGTCATTGTTTTCGCCCTTGATGGCGGCAAAAAGACAGTCCTTTTCGACACTGCGGCTGTCTGTTGTTACAGAGGCGATTTCTCTTCCGAGAAGCGCCGTGTCACCATGCCAGACGCCATGAACGGCGCATATTATGTTTTCAATGGTCAGATTCTTCATGGAAATTGACCTGCCCTTTAACGGTATTTTTTCATTGAAACTTCGATTATCTCTTCGCAAAGCTCGCCAAAGCTCTTGCCCTGCGCTGCTGCCATCTGCGGAATAAGGCTTGTGGAGGTCATTCCCGGCAACGTGTTTGCCTCAAGGCAGAAAAGCTCGCCCTTGCTGTCCATGAGAAAATCAACGCGGCAATAGGCTTCGAGCATAAGAGCTTCGTAGACCTTTTCGCTAATGTGCTGGATGCGAGAGGTAGCTTCATCCCCGATTGGAGCCGGACAAAGCTCTGTTGTCAAACCTGCCTGATATTTATTTTTGTAGTCATAGAAGCCCTCTTTGGGGATGATTTCAATTACGGGCATTGCCTTTCCGTCCATAACGCCGACAGTCAGCTCACGTCCCTTTATGTACTGCTCAACGATGACCGCTCGCTCGTATTTAAACGAAAG
>JAGPMA010000051.1 GCA_018053145.1 Oscillospiraceae bacterium
CATGGTTTATGAACTTGTCAAGTTGTTTAATAAACCTTATGGCGTAGTTCTGAACAAATGCCTTGATGGAGAAAACCCTGCTGAGAAATTCTGTATTGAAAAGAATGTTCCTATCTTAGGACGAATTCTCTTTGACAATGAGCTTGGAAAGCTCAATTCTGACGCAAAAATAGCTGCAAGAGAAAGTGAGAAGTACAGAACCATGTTCTTATCTTTGCTTGAAACAGTATTAAAGGAGGTGCAGCATGAAGCAGCTGTTAATCCTTAGCGGCAAGGGTGGTACTGGGAAAACTACAATAGCAAGCGCATTCATTAAGCTTTCCGGTGCCAGTGCCTATGCCGACTGCGATGTAGACGCCCCTAATCTCCATCTGATTATGGGACATGATTCTGAACCGAGAAGAACGGACTATTTCGGAATGCCTAAAGCTGAAATAGATGCGGATTTATGTATTCAATGCGATCAGTGTATTCAACAATGTCGATTTGATGCCATTTTAGCAGATTCAGGCAAATATAAGGTAGATAAGTTCGATTGCGAAGGCTGTGGGGTCTGCGAGTTGGTATGTCCTGTCGGAGCAGTATCATTGAAGCCAGCAGTAGCCGGAGAGCTCATGTTATTTGTTGATAGCAATAGGGCCTTTTCAACAGCACAGCTAAAAATGGGCAGTGGGCATTCTGGTATGCTGGTTACCGAAGTGAAAAAGCAAATGAAGGATGTAGCCGTAAATGCGGAGTTCGCAATTATTGACGGTTCTCCCGGAATAGGTTGTCCTGTTATTGCATCACTAAGTGGTGTAGATATGGTTATGATTGTTACGGAACCTTCAATATCAGGAATAAGCGACATGGAACGTATTATAAAAACTGCGGAAATATTTCGAACGAAAACCGCTGTCTGCATTAATAAATATGACACAAACAATGAAAACACGAAAAGAATTGAAGAGTTCTGTCGTAAAAAAGGGTTGCCTTTTGTCGGAAAGATTCCTTTTGACCCAGAAGCTGTAAAGGCAATCAATAACGGAAAAACTATATTTGATGTTGATTGCCCATCGGGTCAAGCTGCCAAAAAGGTTTTTGATAACACCATGAAGCTGTTTTCAAACGAAAGTGGTGGGCGTGACGAATGATTATTAAGGTGTTGGCTGAAGATACATCTGAATCAATTGGTTTTATTCGCGAACATGGTATTTGTCTGTATATTGAGACAAAAAACCATAAGATTTTATTTGATACAGGCGCAAGTGCAGCCTTTGCACAGAATGCTTGTAAGATGAACGTAGATTTATCAGAGGTCGATTTGGTTGTGATATCGCATGGGCATTATGATCATGGTGGTGGTCTAAATACTTTTCTCAGTATTAACAGCAAAGCAAAGGTCTATTGCCATCAGAGAGCCTTTGAAAAGTATTATTCAAACAGACCTAACGGAGTTAAAGAATATATCGGTTTGGATGAAACGATATTAAATAACGAACGGTTCGTTTTCTGCGAAGACTGCTTGGCGATTGATGAAGAGCTGGAGCTATTTTCGGGTGTTAAGGGAGAAAAGCTGTCACCTCCGGGGAACGCCAACTTGTTTTTAAAAGTCGGTGAAGACTATTTGCAAGATGATTTTTCCCATGAACAAAACCTGATTATTAATGAAAACGGAAAGACGCTACTGATAGTAGGTTGCGCACATAAGGGTATCGTTAATATTATCGAACATTTCCATTCCGAAAGGGGTTTCCTGCCCGATTGGATTATCGGAGGATTTCACCTAAATTATCACGGTAATGACGAGCTCGATGAGTCAAATCTTGTGAATGAAATCGGCGAGTTTCTCTTGAACACGAACACTCATTGCTACACCTGCCACTGTACAGGAACTGAAGCCTATAGCAGGCTCAAAACAATAATGGGTGAAAAAATCGAGTATTTATCTACGGGAAATCAATTAACAATATAAACGTAAGGGAGTTAGACAAAAATGAGCGAAAATTGCAATGAGTGCTGCGGAAGTTGCGAAGAAGACTGCGCGGACAGAAAAGAAGATTTTAGCGAAAAACCACATGAGTTGAGCAGTATTAAGAAAGTAATTGCTGTTGTCAGCGGCAAGGGCGGTGTCGGCAAATCGCTGGTCACATCCATGCTTGCGGTTACGATGAACAGAATGGGTCACCATTCCGCTATTCTTGATGCCGATATTACAGGCCCGTCTATACCAAAAACATTTGGTATTAAGGAAAAAGCCAAGGGCAGTGAGTTTGGAATATACCCGATAAAGAGCAAAACCGGAATCGACATTATGTCCGTTAACCTGCTTTTGGAAAATGATACTGACCCAGTAATCTGGAGAGGCCCCATAATAGCCGGAACGGTCAAACAGTTCTGGACCGATGTTATTTGGAGTGATGTGGACTACATGTTCATAGACATGCCGCCCGGCACAGGCGATGTCCCACTTACTGTATTCCAGTCAATTCCTGTGGATGGTATTATTGTTGTTACCTCCCCGCAGGAGCTTGTTTCCATGATTGTATCCAAAGCTGTTAAGATGGCAGAAATGATGAATATACCCATCATTGGTTTGGTAGAAAACATGTCCTATTTCAAATGTCCGGATAACGGAATAGACTACAAGGTGTTTGGCGAGAGTCATATTGAAGAGATTGCCGAAAAGCACAACCTGAAGGTGCTTGCCAAGCTACCCATTGACCCCAAGATATCAGCAGCCTGTGATAAAGGCATGATAGAACTTTTCGAAGGCGATTGGCTTGATCCAGTTGCAAAATTATTAGAAAATTCGGAGGAAAAAGAAATGATAAGAATTGCAATTGCCGGCGAAGGCAAAAATGTAACGGAGCACTTTGGACATTGTGAGGCATTCCTTGTCTACGACGTTGAGAACGGAAAAATCATCAAGGAAGAGTCTCTTCCCAATCCCGGACATAAGCCTGGATTTCTGCCAAATTATCTGGCGGATCGTGGTGTAAACGTTATTATCAGCGGTGGAATGGGCGGTGGAGCCGTTGACATTTTCAACGAAAGAAATGTCGAAGTTATTGTCGGTGCTTCTGGTGATGCAAAAATTGCTGTTGAAAAATATCTTAATGGTGAACTTAAAACCACAGGGTCGATTTGTCATGAGCATCAGCATCATGATGAATGCGGGCACTGATATACGCTTTAGAAATCTTAAACTCTTAAAAAGGGGGTGACTTCTATGAAGAAAGCCGTTATATTGTACTGCTCCTTTACAGGGAATACCGAAAAGGCCGCAAAAGCCATTGATGCGGGACTTAAAGAGGGAGGCATGGAGACGACCCTTATGAAGTTTCAGGATGCGGAAGGCGTTGATTACTTCGATTATGACCTCGTCTGCGTCGGCGCGCCAAGCTACAACTGGAGCGTTCCTCAGCCTGCAAATGAATTTCTAAAAAAGAAGTTTGCTTACTATAAAAGCATAGGGAAGATTGTACCAAACAGTCCGCGCGTCGGGAAAGAGGCGCTTATCTTCTGCACATATTCCGGCCCACACACCGGGATCGACGAAGCGATACCGACGGGTCTCTACATGGGTCAGTTTTTCGACCACATGGGCTTCGACGTTCTGGACAAATGGTATATCTTGAGCGAATTCATAGGCTCTGAGGAAATGAGCACTATGGGGCGCATGGGCGACATCAGGGGCCTCCCCACGGAGCAGGAACTCAAGGAATTGCAGGAAAAAGCAAAGAAACTAGTCCTTGGAAATTTCGCTAACGAAACTTAGAACTTGACAAAGGCAACTGGCTTGACGCTGTTGCACAAATATTAGAAAATTCGGAGGAAAAAGAAATGATGAGAATTGCTATTGCCAGCGAAGGCAAAAACGTTACGGAGCACTTTGGACACTGTGAGGCCTTCCTTGTTTACGATGTTGAAGATGGAAAAATCGTCAAAGAAATATCGCTTGCCAACCCGGGACACAAACCGGGCTTCCTGCCTAACTATTTGGCAGACGGCGGGGTGAATGTCATTATCAGCGGAGGAATGGGCGGCGGTGCCGTTGACATTTTTAACGAAAGAAATGTTGAAGTTGTTGTTGGAGCATCCGGCGATGCGAAGGCAGCCGTTGAAAGATATCTTAGAGGAGAACTGAAAACCACAGGGTCGATTTGTCATGAGCACCAGCATCATGATGAATGCGGGCACTAAGACGTAGACAAGTCACTTGGCCGTTTCACTGAGATGGCCAAGTGACACTTTTAGTATAACAAATAAATCAACAGGGGAACAAAATGGATTACAAAAAACTATTTAATAGTGAAATATCAACAGATGCAATTAATAAGTGGAGAGAAAGCGGTAAAAAGGCGCTCGGAATTGTTTGCTGTCATGTACCTTTAGAACTATTGCACGCAGCAAATATACTGCCCGTCAGGCTTAGAGCAACTTCATGTAAAGACTGCGGTGAAGGTGAAGCCTGTTTAGGCCCCACAAGCTGTAGCTTCACTCAGTCAATTCTCCAATATCTTATTAATGGCACTTACGACCTGGATGGTCTTATTACATCTGACGGTTGCTCAGCAGCTTCGGTTATATTAGGCAATTGGAAAACGCTTTCACAACAACAGAACAAGCCTCAATTTTTTTACGAAATCTTTGTTCCAAGAATGAATAATGCTGGATCACGTGATTATTTTCGTGGTGATTTGGAGGACATATGCAGGGAGCTAGAAAAACTCAGCGGCAGTGAAATAACGAATGAAAAGCTGAAGAATAGCATTGATACTTACAACGAAGCCCGGAGCCTCGTAAAACAGGTATATGATTTGCACAAGGTTAAGAACCCAGTTATAGGCGGAGAAGAAACGCTTAGAATCACTCTAGCGGCAATGGAAATGCCTATTGAAGATTACATAGAATTTCTTAAGGCCGTTCTTGACGATGCGAAAAACCGTAAACCAATAGAAAATTTTAGCGCTCGTGTTATGTTAGCGGGCAGCGCACTCGATGATCCCGAATTCGTTAAGGCGATTGAAGATCTCGGATGTTTGGTTGTTGCTGATTTGAACAGCTTTGGCATCAGATTTCTTCGTGATGAGCTAATATACGACGAAGACGACATCATGGGATCGATTGCAAAATATTATATCTCACGTTCTTCCTGCCCTCGCATGATGGACGGAAGTGACGATATCCATGAATACATTCTGAATGCCACTAAAGAATATGATGTTGACGGAATAATTATCGAGCGATTAAAACACTGCGAAAAATGGGAAAATGAATCCTCGATTCTCGGAGAAACATTTAAGAACATTGGCATTCCTTATCTTGAACTTGAGCGACAAGAGCGGATGTCTGCAGAAGGCCAACTGTCAATTCGCGTCGAGGCATTTAGGGAAATGATAGAAAACAAAAAAGATAAATAGTTTTAACTGGGATTAGGTCTAGAAAGGGCGTAGTTATCGTTTTACCTAAAGATAAAGTATTGGTCAGGAAATTTAATGTCAAACAAATGACGAGGTGAGCAGCAGTGATAGAAGTTGGATTTGAGTGCCCTATATGTGGCAAATACTATTTTCAGGATTTTGATGGCCTTGCAGAATGCCCGGTTTGTAATTGGATTATAAACATCGTTCAATATGATAATCACGATTTTTCTGAGGGGTCAAACACTTTAAGTGTTGATGAGTATAAAATTGAACATGCTGTTTTGAATAACGAGAACACTATGCAAGCCGCTGCAAAGCTTAAAGAAGAATTTCGTAACAAGCGTATCGGTATGCATAAAGAATTTAGAGAACTTAAGACTGACCAAATAGCTCCAAGCTGCGAAGAAATGCACCAACAATTTGTTGCTGCAAGGCTTCTGTATATTGAAAAATTGAATCAATTGTTGCAGCGTTGCTGAACATATCCACAAATAATGTGGACAACTGAGCCTGTATTGCTTGTGGCCCAAGAAGGCCGTTTGTTGGCATAACTGCAGAGGAAAATTTGGATGTGGAAACTGCTGTCAGATTGACATAACCGCGCCATATGTAAGTAATTGCATTGCTGGCTCTGTCTGAAGTTATTTAAATCAGCGCTAAATATAAAGCATTAAAATAAGGGCATCGGAGCGCTGCATGTTAAAAAAGGCCTTAATCTGCCTGCAATTATACATGGAGGAGGACAGGAGCATAATTTGCGTTCCGGCATGGAAAACGTAGCTGGAATCGTTTGTCTTGGGGCGGCTGTGGAAGAAGCCTCTTTCAACATGAAGGAAAACATGATAAAAGTTACAGCCCTACGTGACAGGCTGATCAGCGGAGAGATGAAAATTCATTGCGTCAGGCTGACGGGTGATTCGGCGGACAGGCTGCCGGGTATCGCTTCTTTTGCTATTGAAGGTGTCGAAGGCAAATCCATGGTTATGATGCTTGACCAAAACGGCATATGCGCCTCTTCATGCTCGGCATGCTCGTCGGGTTCGCAGGGGGCATCGCACGTCCTGCTGGCAACGGGTCAGCCCTGTCAACTGGCACATAATTCGCTCAGATTTTCACTGAATGAAGACAATTCGGAAAAGGACGTCGATTATATACTCGACAGACTGCCGGCGATTATTTTCCGTTTACGGGAATTTTCCCCAATATGGAACACTAAGAAGGCGGAAGCCAAATAATTAGGAGGTATTTATGAACACAACAAATGCGGTCACGGAAAAGAAAGAGGCGAAAATGAAATCCTGCCTTCAGCCTGCTCCCAAAGTTCTCGTTTCCTGCCGGGGCCTAGACGGGGAGAACAATGTGCTTGCAGTAGGCTATTGCGGCAATTGCAGCTACGATCCTCCCATGGTTATGGTCGGTATTGTTCCGACAAGGTATTCCTACAAAATGATCAAGGAATCCGGATGCTTCGTTGTAAACCTTGTGGACAGAAGTTATAAGGAAACCTTTGATTATCTGGGAAGCCACAGCAAACGGGACGGGGACAAGCTAGCCGCAATGAATGTTAAGCTTCAGGACGGCAAAAAGGTTAACGCTCCCTTACTGCCTGATTGCCCCGTAAGTATTGAATGCACAATAGTAGATTCTATTGTTACGGGATCGCACGAAATGTTTATCGGAAAAATCGAATATGTCCATGCCGATGCAAATATCACAGATAATGAGGGCAATATCAATTTTTCACAGATTAATTTCTTTTGATGGAGTGCCAAGACAATGAAGAAAATAGGAATTATTATTTGCTCTCGCTATCAAAACTGCGGGGGCGGAAAATGTCTGAGAGCATTAAAAGAACGAGTAGGTGCTTTTTCGATATATACTCTCGAAGAAGATGTTGAACTCGTTGGGTATTCAAACTGCGGTGGTTGCCCCGGCGGAAATATTGAGTATGTGCCGGAAGAAATGATTAAAAACGGTGCCGAAACAATTCATCTTGCAACAGGATTTGTGGTAGGTTATCCGCCCTGCTCGTATATAAAAGAGTTTAAGGAATTTATCGAAAGCCGATATAAAGTAAATGTTGTTGTCGGAACTCATCCCATTCCAATGAAATACTATAGTGAACATAAAAAATTACCGTATTGGGAAAAAATGAATATGACTGAAATCGCAGCTGATTTGTTTTGTGATGATGAGGCTATAATGAAAGATTACGACTAAGAATCAAATACATTTCAGCGGTAGTAGTAACTATGTGGCTTGCTTTGTTACGAATGGCGGCAGAATGATCCTCTTAGCTATATATGAAAGGGCAGAGGTATTAAGCGCAAGTAACGATGTTTTAGATTTGAAGCTTTTAGTTAAAGCCGGAGGTAATGGACAACAAGCGGGAGTGTTAACGATTCCAAACTTTGACGTTATTGCGCCCACTGGTGGATATATCACAATTTAAGCGAATGCAAGCCTGTATGAGGGCAGTAATGCAATTATCATAGGAGCGCATTTACCGAAGAAAGTATGCTACACTTGAGGAAGTTAAGACGGATGTCTTCGAGTACGCGGTGCAGTTTTACAACCGAAAACGTATGCATTAGTCTTTGGAATATCTGAGCCCAGTGGAATGTCGTCTGAAGTATGGAGGCCTTGAACTGCATAATTAAACATTATATATTTGCCCATATCGGTACTAAAATACTATCACTTTTTCGCCGTACTCCAGTATTAAATATTCGTTACAGAACACTAGCACAGTGTAACATTAATTATTTGCATTCTAACATTAATCAAGAATCTGAGCGAACCAGCTTATTTGAATAATATAGATTTTATTCTTACTTCTATATTAGCTGCTTTCCTGTTTTTGAAAAGCAGCTAATCACCTGGTCGGATGTTTGGAAATATCTTTTATATATAGTTCCGTTTTGAGGGCTTGAAAGGACGATTTCATCAAAGCATTTATGTGTTAATTGTTTTTTACTTATTGACGAATCTTTAATTAAATGGTATGGAAAATATATTCTTTTTGTCGTACAAAATTCTTGATGTTGTTAGACAATGTGACAATTTGAGAGAAGATGCAGATACAAATAAAACTTAGCTTAATACTTAGCTTGTGTAATATTTATTAATTATTGGAGGAAAAAGAAATGTCAGATAATCAATCGCCGATGAAAATGTTTACTGCAGGTTTTAGTTGTGCTCAAATTGTAGCGAGCTATTGTGCGGAGGCTTGCGGCAACGACCCCAAAACAGCAAGGATCGCAATGGGCGGATTTGGCGGTGGTATGAACTGCGGCGAGGTATGTGGTGCTGTTTCTGGTGCTATCTATTCCTTAGGCGTTCATTGCCAACACTGTGAATACGATGATTTCAATTCATCGGAAAAAGTTATCAATATGACCAACGCGTTTACAAAAGCATTTAAGGATGAATATGACACCCTTCTCTGCAAAGAGCTTGCGCCAGAAATGGATATGAGCAATTGTCACAAATACATCAAAAGAGCAAAGGAGTTAGCAATGGAACTAATTGAAAGAGATGAAATTGAGATTAATAATGCTCATAAATCACTTTTGAAGTAGTGTGCAAGCATATATAACGGGAAATATTCTATATAGACAAATTGAAAACGCTTTCCGAAGACTCGTAAAACAGGTGTATGATTTGTACAAGGCCAGCTGTTAAATAGAGCCGAGGCATTTAGGGACATGATTGAAAACAGAACAGATAAATAGCTTTAGCCGGGATTGGGATTTAGAAAGGGCGTAGTTATCGCTTAACCTAAACAGCAAAATCACGGTTAGAAAAATTAACGGCAAATAAATGACGAGGTAGATAACGGTGATAGAAGTGGGATTTGAGTGCCCCGTATGTGGCAAATACTATTTTCAGGATTTTGATGGACTTGCAGAATGCCCGGTTTGTTGTTGGGTTGTCAACATCGTTCAATATGATAATCACGATTTTTCTGAGGGGTCAAATACTTTAAGTGTTAATGAGTATAGAATTGAACATGTTGTTTTAATCAGCGAAAATACTAAGGACTCAGCAAAAAAGCTTAAAGAAGAATTTCGCAACAAGCGTATCGGTATGCATAGAAAATTCAGAGAAATTAAGATTGACCAAATAGCTCCAAGCTGCGAAGAAATGCACCAACAATTTGTTGCTGCAAGGCTCATATATGTTGGAAAGCTGAATCAATTACGTGAGCTTTGCTGACCTTATACTCGAAACTCAAATACGGTGAAGTGCTGCAGCAAACACTTGTTCAAGTGCAGTATCATTATATGTGACGAACGCATGATCTTTTTTGGTGTATTTTAAATAATGAGGTATAACTATGTTTACTTATGTTTTATACGGGCTTGCGGGAACAGGCTTGGCAATATCATTTTTCAAGGACCGAAGCAAAACTAAAATGGCGCTGAAAAAAGCATGGATGTCTTTCGAGAACATTCTTCCTCAGTTTCTGTCAATTTTGATTATTATTGGCCTGGTACTTGCCATATTGAGTCCGGAGACAATCACAAAACTGCTTGGGACAAATTCTGGCATATGGGGCGTTGCAGCTGCTTCTGTTATTGGTTCGATTACACTGATACCAGGATTTGTAGCTTTTCCTTTAGCTGCTGCACTATTGAAAAACGGTGCTGGATATATGCAGATCGCTGCATTTGTTTCCACTCTAATGATGGTTGGAATTGTAACAATGCCGCTTGAAATCAAAACCTTCGGAAAACGCGCAACTATAATACGAAATGCCACGGCTTTTGTGTTTTCTCTGGTTTCCGCATTTGTGATTGGGATGGTGCTATGATGAAAGATTTTCTCAAACGATACAGGGTGTTTTTGCTGTTGATTATCATAAATACAGCGATTGGATTTATCGTGCCTGAAATAGGACTAAAGTCTGTTAATATTACAAAGCAAAACTTGATTGAGATGGTCTCAATAATTCCTCCGATTTTCATATTGTTGGGGCTGTTGGATGTTTGGGTAGACCGTGCCACCATGATGAAGTATACCGGCAAGGGGTCTGGATTTAAAGGCATTTTAATTGCCTTTGTTCTAGGGTCGGCAGCTGCAGGTCCTTTATATGCCGCATTTCCCGTTGCGGGTGTAATGCTCAAGAAAGGCAGCAGTTTGTTTAACGTGTTTATATTTATTGGAGCATGGTCAACAACAAAAATACCCATGCTGACTTTTGAGGCAGCTAATTTGGGCCTTGCGTTCACTTTGACCAGACTGGCTTTGAGCATTATTGGAATAATTGTTATAGCGGTTATAACCGAAAAATTGTTAAAACCCAACCACCAAAAACAGATATATGATATGAATCAATCCGAATAATATAAGACCCATGGTGGTTATGTCGTGCCGTAAGTGTAGGGATAATACCGAAAACAACAATGTTACTATCAATTAAACAAGCATAATATAGTAAGGCTCGATGCCGGTTAGCAGCATCGAGCCTTACTATATTTTCAAATCAGTATTAAAGTTTCACTTCGAATAGTGCGGTTAACTTCTAGCAGTTCCTGTCTACCATGATATTCAAGATTTCTCTATCCGTTTCGCGCATTCCTTTGCTCGCCATTCTTCCTATGTTTGCAATCGTATTGTCTACGCCCTTGGATACTATGCCGTCACCGCTAAAAAATTGCTGTCCATTCTGATACATACTGAAGCCGAGTATTCCGGCATCAACCGCCATAGCGATTTTTGCTGCACAGGAAGCCTTGGCCCCATCGCAGACAATTCCGGAAACGACGGCGAGCGCATTGACAACAGTATGCGAAATCGCATCGAATTTACCGCCGTTTAGATAAGCTATTCCCGCACCCGCTGCACAGCCTGCGCTCACCGCTCCGCAGAATGCGGAGAGACGCCCGATGCTGGTTTTTTGATGAATTGCAATGAGGTTGGACAAAGCTAAGGCACGGATGAGCTTGTCGTGCGTGATGTTCAGTTCATATGCATATTCTATGACCGGAAGTGATGCCGTCAGGCTTTGATTGCCGCTTCCGGAAAGAATAATCACGGGCATTTCACAGCCACCCATTCTGGCATCGGCGCCTGCTGCCGCAATTGCTCTTGCACGGACTTTAATATCTGAGCCATATGTTCCAATCATCGTTTTGCCGATGTTTGCTCCCCAATCGTTTGTCATTCCTTCGGCGGAGATTGCGCTGTTATACTCAAGCTGACGCTCGATAACATCTTGAATATCAGACAGCTCAACCGTATCCGCAAAATCAACTATGTCTTTAACATTGAGCAGACTTCGGTCTGTAACTCCAATATTGTTTTCGTTACTTGTGCCGGTCTTAAACAACTCTTCTCCATTTTTTTCAATAAGAACAATATTCGTGTGATAGTTTTCAATTAAGACTTTGGAATATGAGTCGCCGTCGTATAGTGTTACATCAATATAGAAAACCGCGTCGCCCTCGTACGGAACGATGC
>JAGPMA010000052.1 GCA_018053145.1 Oscillospiraceae bacterium
TAGGGTCGTTCTTCAATCTACCAAAATTAGCGGCATCGTAACCGAAAAAAAGCGAAAAAAAGCGGGAGCCGTTAAGCTCCCGCTGAAATTATCTAGCGCCATGGGCAAGAAGATAGAGGCAATATTGGTTCATACTAATACCTTCATCCCTTGATTTATCGGCTAAAGTTTTATGCAAAGATTTAGGTATTCTCAGCTTAAATTGTCCGCTGTAATCCTCTATATTTGACGGTTCAGGTATTTCAATACCATCTTCTAAACAAGCCTCTAACCAACTGCGTTTTGCATCCTGAAGCATTTTGTAGCCGTCTTCAACACTGTCGGCATAGGTAATGCAGCCTTTCAGCTCAGGGCAAGAAAAAGCATAGCCGCCCTCTTTTTTATCTTCAAGAAATTCAATTTTATATGACAATTCCATATAGTATCTTAAGTCTTTGTTCATGATCATTCCTCCGTTTCCAAAGATTCTTTCACAATAGTATATACTAATTCAATGTAAGCTTTATTCATCGGGCTTTGTTTAGGAATGGTAATCGGCATACATCCGGCTTTTCGAAATGTGTAATGACTGCTGCCGCCGCTGGGCTGTTTCATTGTGTAGCCCATCTTCTCAAGAGCTTTTGCCAAATCATCAAAACGCAAGTTCTTATCTTTAGCTAGGATATCTGCTATTAGTTTATCTCATTTACTCATATTTCACTTCCTGTTTCTATCTGTTTACATTATACATGGTGTCATATATGGTGTCAATATGAAATTAAAATTTGCTTTTACGCGCTCAATTTAACAGACATATCATTGTGTATATTAAATTCAAAGTGTAACTATACCAAGACAACTCATATCAGGTAATGGCTTCTCAATGTGTTTGTAGTAAATTAAGTATTGGCTGCGCTCGGTCAAACCGTTGGTTCTGCGGCTTTGTCCGTGGTATTACGAACACTGGAAAACTTGTCGCTGAAATAGGCGTTGCTCCTTCCCCGCCAGAAATTTCCCTGTGTTTTCAAGGACACAGGGAAATTAATTATTTCGAGTACACGCGGAAGTACACACTTGCTATTATTACATTGCCGTAACTTCGAGCAAGTTGACCTATATTTGTCAACAAATTAAGCCGGAGGAACTCAATCCTCCGGCTTAATTTGTTGACAAAATCATCAATGGGAACATCTAAAGCTCCTGAAATCTTCAAACCTGTGCAGATACCCAGAAAACCGAATTTGACTTTTACGCTTTCTATGTCCTAAATCAGCTGCAAATCAACGCCGCTCTTTTCAGCTAAGTCTTCTTGCGTCATATTATTTGTACTATCGGAATCTCATCAGTGATTTGTTAATGACCCCACAACGCTTAGTTCCACAGGCCTTCCGCTGCTATTTATTTCCGTGGTCTTTATCTTATGAACACTGTTTTCTAGCGGCCCTAAGCAGATGGCTCGGTAGCATCACATCAAGCAGAACACGCTCAAACCGTAGCAGCACGAAACAAACAGCCTTGTGACCAAAGTCTCAAGGCTGTTTGTTAAATTTTTTTGGCAAAGCTTTTCGATAAAAGCTGATGTAAGTCGCTTATATGTAACTAAGCTCATCGACAGCTTTGGTAATGAATTCTTTGTTTGTAATGTTCTTCTTTGATATGGAATATCTTATTGCATGTTCAACTGCCGCAGCATCAGTGTGATGAACGGTTGCTACAGTTTCATACATATCTGTAATACGTTTGTATCCTGACGGGGAATCAATTCCAAGGAGAATGGCAGTTAGCAGATATCTAAAGCCCAAATTCGAATGTTTGATTCCTTTGTCTTCCAAATAATTATTTATCGCTTTAGTATCAACCACCTTTAGGCACCGTCCTTTCGAATTATTAGAAAGCCATATAGCTTGATTGACATTGTCAATGTCATTGTCAACATTTTATTTATTCCATAGAATCAGCAATAACACAAGTTTTTTTATTAAAATAATACTACTTTCGATAATAACATATAAGATTTCGCGGAATTACCCAGTATTTAAACTTAAATACTGCTTATTCGCCCTGAACATATCAATGGCGTCCGCCTTTTCGGTTTTGACCGACCAGACGGACGCTAATTTTTAAAAATATATACAAAACTGACAGCAAAGACTATTTATTAATTAGGTCAGTGAAGTATTCAAATGCCTCTTTATCCGTAAACCCTTCATGAACAATTTTGCAAATAGCCTGCGCCATTTCAACAGGATTATTGCTCTGAAAAATGTTGCGTCCCATGTCAACGCCCTTTGCTCCGCCCTGTATAGAGTTAAACGCAAGTGTCAGCGCTTCGTCTTCAGGCAGCTTTTTTCCGCCGGCTACAACAATCGGCACCGGACAGGCCGCAACTATTTCGTCAAAGTTATCGCAGTAATAGGTTTTTATAATATTTGCGCCCATCTCGGCAAGTATCCTTGTTGCCAGCTTGAAGAATCTATCAGTGCGCTCCATATCCTTACCTACTGCAACAACACCCATAACAGGTATGCTGTAACGCAGGCCTTCATTAATGCATCGAGAAAGGTTATCAATACTTGAAAGCTGCCCATCGCCGCCGATGAAGGTCTGAACCGCCATGCAGTCGGCGTTCATGCGTATAGAATCCTCAATATTAACAGCAACAACCTCGTGCGAAAGGTCTTCGTCGAGCATAGAAGAGCCGGACGTAACACGCAAAGCTATGCCCTTGTGATTTTCGGGTGGAACGCAGGTGCGCAAAGCGCCGCGCGTGCCCATAAGAACATCTACGTATGGAATCAGCGGCGGAATAACGAGATCGAGCCGCTCAAGCCCCGCCGTGGAGCCCATAAAGTAACCATGGTCAAATGCAAACATGACCGTGTTTCCGCTTTTGGGGTCAAATATGTTAGACAAATGCTTTTTCATTCCCCAGTCAAGGTTGCTGGCTCCCTTCACATAGAATCCGCTCGAATCGGCAAAGGGAGTATCCATATGATAGTCCTTTGCAACCTTTAAACCATCTTTATCCGCCATTTGTAATTCCTCCTTGAAAGAAATAATGCTTTTTCAAATGGGGCACGGAACAGTCCGTGCCCCATAAGGTTTAGGTATTAACTTAGAAATTGTAATTTGCGATGTTTTCTTTTGTAAATTCTACGCGCTCAGGAAGAAGCACAACGCCGCTGTTTGTGTCAGCAGTGGTGTCGCCGGAAACAAGCTGGTCATTGGGGATGATTGAGCAGTCGCCGATTCCGGGAACATTGATGGTGTCGCCGGCCTTAACAGTATTGCCTGCTGCGAGGTATGCTGCGAAATAGCAGCCTAGTGCGCCCTGAATGCCGCAGTCCCAGAGACCCCAACGAGTGGTGATGCCTGCATCAAGATAGCTCTTCATTCCGGAGGGGGTGCAGAAGCCGGTGATAGTGATATCTTCGGCAGTGAGACCCTTGTTCTGAGCAGCCTGGCACTGGCCGGGAAGTGCTGTGGAGTCGTTGCAGATGATAAGGTCGATGTCGGGATATGCTTCAAGGATTGATTCGCCGATGGAGACGGACTTCTGGCTGTCCTGCTCGGAATAGAAGGGATCGCTTACTGCAACCCAATTCGGGTACTTCTCTTCGATATACTTCTGTCCTGCAACATACCAGGAGTTTTGGTCAGCAACAGTTGCCTGTGAATAATGCCATACATACTTGATTGCGTCCTTGGTGGGGTCCTTGCCGCGCTCTGTCAGTGACTTTACGCCCATCTCTACGAGCATAGGTCCGAGAACATCAGCGGTTCCCTGGGAAACCATGAGGGAACGTGCATCAGAGGAAACGTCGGAGTCCCATGTGCAAACTACGATGCCCTGATCCTGAGCTTCCTTAAGCTTTTCGTCAAGCGCTTTCGCGTCGACTGAGGAGATTGCGATTGCGTCAACGCCTTCGGCAATAGCCTGGTCGATGACTGTAATCTGATCGGTTACTGAAGCTGTTGCGCTGCCCATATACTTGACAGTGATGCCCCAGTCGGAAGCAAATTTCTGAGCGCCGTCATTTGCGGCTTCAAAGAAAGAGTTTCCTGTCAGCTTGGGGATAAATGCAACGGTCATGCCTTCAATGCTGTTGCCTTCAGCGGCAGCGCCTGTATCGGCCGAAGCTGCGGGAGCTGTGGAAGCCGGGGTTTCGCTGGTTTTACCGCAGGCCGCAAGTGCGAACACCATGGTTAGGGCCAGCAAGAGAGCTAACATCTTTTTCATTGTTTTTCCTCCATTAGATAATTTTATTTACATCCGAGAGCTTGAGCTCCCCGATATATTTCACTGTGTTTTCCTGACCGGTAACTTTTTACCCAAACCGCCGGGCGAAAGCCTTACTCGGCTTGCAATGGCTCGACCCACGATTATTGCCACGAGCATTACACCTATTGGCAAATCGAGGTTCTGTGTGCTGACACCGAAGCAAATCGGCAATCCAAAACGCATTATGCAGATAACAAGTGAAGCAAGCGCCGTGCCGATTATGCTTCCCTTACCGCCTGTGCTCAAGGTGCCGCCAAGTACGACTGCTGTAATTATCGACAAAGTAAAGGTCGAGCCGAGATCGCTTTTTGCAGAATCCACAGTTGCAGTAAGTAGGATTCCCGCAATTGCAGCTCCAATTCCTGTTAAAATGTAGGTGCTCATAATAATTAGACGCGAGTTGATACCGGAAAGCTCCGCGGTGTTGCGGTTTATACCCACAAGGAACACCTTACGCCCGTATTTTGATTTGTGGAGCAAAATGTAGCAAATGATAATGAGCGCCAAATAGATGAGAAGCTGTGCCGGAATAAGGTCAAAAAGCTTCCATTTTCCAAGAATACGGAAAGAGGTATAAACGCCCTCGGCTGTTTTGGCTGGAAAACCGCTGATGCCCATATAAGCTGGAGTGCTTGAAAGCGTTGAAATCAAGAGCGCTATTCCCGAGTATAGGAAGCTGCCTCCGAGCGTAACCACCATCGGCTGAACGTTGCAGAACGCAACGAAATATCCTGAAATCGCTCCGCAGATTGCCGCGACAATTACTGCCAACAGTACACAGGCCCAAATGTTAAGGCCAAGGTCATTCCAAGTGACGCCGATTATTATGGAGGTTAGTCCGACGATTGAACTTGCCTGAATATCGATGCCTCCGGTTATCATGACAAAGGTTACGAACAAGGAGATAATACAAATACTGATATAATTGTTGACGCTTGAAAATAGCGAGTTTAAATTAAGAAACTTTGGGTTGACCGCGCCAAATACCACGAATTCGGCGACAAGAATCATTAGAAGGGCAAACTCCCAGGTTTTTAATTTCGAGCCGAACTCTTTAATAAAGCTGTTTTTCATTTTGCTACCTCCCCATCCAGAGGCTGAGCGGAGCTGCCGTCCGAAATCCTCGCTGCGAGTCGCTTGCGTCTAGCGTTTTCTGTTGCGCGGCGCTGTGTCAATGCGTCTATCACGACAATAGTAATAAGCATTACGCCTGTAATAGTATTATTGAAGTCTGACGATAACCCAAGGAAAACGAGTATTTTTGTAATTGATGACATTATTATAGCGCCAATCATCGCACCTATTACATCACCAAGCCCACCCGTCAGTGATATTCCTCCGATGACACAGGCGGCGATGGCCGACATTTCGTAGCCTGTACCGGCAACAATGTTAACCTGTCCATATTTTGACGCAAAGATTATGCCCGCGAATGCCGCAAAACATCCGCTGATGATATAAGCCAGAATCTTGGTCTTTTTTGCAGGCAGTCCGACAAGTATCGCGCCGTTAATATTATCCCCCACGGCTATAAAATATTTGCCGCGTTTTGAATAAGTCAAAATGAAATGTATTACTAGGACGATAACTAGCGCCACTGTGAAATACCATGTTATACCGGAAAATATCGAGGCGTTGTTAAAAGCCGTAAAATCACCGGCAAAGTTTTCAATTGTGCGTCCGCCGGAATAGATATAGATAACACCACGAAGTATGCCGCTTGTACCAAGCGTGAATATCAGCGAGGGTATGCCGAGCACCGAAACGCCGATGCCATTAAAAAGCCCAATAACCACACCGAGTACGAGTGCATAAACGACCATCATGGCCCAGCTTTGGTTGCTCTGCGCCATTGTTCCGGCCATAGCCGCTGCCAAACCCATCGTTGCGCCAATCGAAACGTCGATTTCACCGCAAAGTATGACGAAGGCAATTCCGACCGCCAAAAGCATATAGACAACGCTGTTGTTAAGGCAGCTAATCACGCTTTCCGCTGTAAGGAACGAGCTGTTAATTGAACCAACAATTAAAAAGAGGGCAACAAGGAAAATCAAACTCGATATCCACCGTGACTTACCCATCATTTCTTTAAGCTTCATTCAACCCCCTCCTTTGCGATTGCAACACCGAATGATGCGGAGGTGAGATTATCTTGATTTATCTGCTCCTTGCATAATTCTGCGTTTATACGGCCTTGAAACACGCTTACCGCTCTATCGGACAGTTCCACAATTTCTTCCATATCAGAAGAAACGAGCAATATTGCAACACCGGTATCACGGAGCTTTTGAATAATACTATAAATATCGCCGCGCGCGGCAGCGTCGATTCCGCGGGTAGGTTCGTCCATGATTACAAGCTTTGGTTTTGTTGAAAGGGAGCGTCCTATAACCGCCTTCTGCTGATTTCCTCCGGAAAGGCTGCTCATTTGCTGATCCTGACCCGTTACCTTGATTCTGAAATTATCTATATAGGTCTGCGCAAGAGACCGTTCATTTTTTTTGTTGAGAATGAACCGTCCTAGCGACTTATCATTAAGGCTTGCCGAGGAAATATTGGAGCCGACGGTGCTTATACCGAATGTTCCCTGCAAATATCTATCCTCCGGCACATAGTTTATACCGGACTTAAGGACATCCTTTGTTTTCATGCCGGTAATATCAGTGCCGTCCAGTATTACTCGTCCGCCCAGAACCTTATCCCTGCCGAAAATGGTGCTAACAAGTTCGGTACGCCCCGCTCCGACAACTCCGGCAACACCAAGTATTTCTCCCGGATATACCTTTAAAGAAATGTCGTTAAATCCGTAGCCGCTGAAGTGCGAAAGCTCAAATACCGGTTTTTTTCCGCTGTAATCGATTACTTTGCATACGTTTTCTTCTTTATTTTCTGCGTGTACCGCGTTAGGTGGCATAAGGCTTTTTATGAGCATTTCCCTGTTAAACTCGCTAACCGGTCCGTGCAGCGTAATTATTCCGTCGCACATTATTGAAACGTGTGTCGCCAGCTCAAATACTTCCGCTAAACGATGGGTAATATATATGATACCGATGTCTTTTTTACGCAGGTCTTCTACCACACGGAAGAAGCTTTCAACCTCGTCAAAGGTCAGCGCGGAGGTCGGCTCATCAAGAATCAATATTTTTGCGTCACGAAGCAGTGCACGCAAAATTTCGACCAGTGTCTGTTCCGCAATAGACAGCGTACTTGCCTTTCTCCCAAGGTCGAAAGTCCAGCCAATGTCATCTATAATGTTCTTAAGCCTTCCTCTCAGCTCGCGTTGGTTTTCCGAAAAGCCCATTGTGATGTTTTCTTCGACTGTCATGTTTGGGAACAGCATGGGTTCCTGCGGAACCATATATATGCCTGCCGCAAGCGCTATCGAGGGCTTCGTCATTGCAAGCGACTTCCCGTTAATCGCAACTTCTCCGCTGTCCGGCTGGTAGATACCCATGATAATTTTCATCAGGGTGCTTTTTCCCGCTCCGTTTCCTCCGATCAGCGCAAGGATTTCTCCCCTGTCCAAATCAAGATCAACAGATTTTAAAACATTATTCGAGCCAAAAGCTTTAGTTATGCCGCGGACAGACAGTAATTTTTGTGAGACGTCACTTCCAACCAATTGTGCTCCCTCCCCAACGCTAGTATTTATGTTATTTGTTCTAACAATTGTTCGTTTAATATTGCTTTTTTTGTTTATCATAATTCATGGTTATGTGTTTGTCAATATATACGCCAATCTTTTTCTAAAATATTATTATTCAAGCTCATGAGGTAACATTTACTGGAATTTTTAATGTTGTCGATAATATTATAGGTAATATGCACGAATTACTTATTAAAACATATTGACATCGTCTCCTGTTGCTGATATGCTTATCACAAAAAGAATCACGGAGCAAACGTGTTCATTTGTTCGTCGTCATTACATTTGTTACTTTGTTTTACAATTGTGACAGCTCTTTACACTTATCATGCTCCGATTTTGGTGAGGTGCTACCGTGGACTACGAAGAAAACCTAGTTGCGAAGTCAGCGTGGTATTATTACGTTGGCGGACTTACTCAACAGAACATAGCAGATAAGCTTGGTGTATCGCGCATTCATGTAATGAGGCTTCTGGATACAGCCCGTCAAAACGGAGTTATCAGCTTTCGAATCAGAGAGGACAGCATTCGCCGCTTTGACATCGAAAAAAAACTAACCGATATCTGGGGTTTAAGCGATGTGTTCGTTGCCCCCTCTCCCGCTAAAGGAATGGAAGGTGCCGAGAATGTCGCATACGCCGCCGCGATGTATATTGAAACCTTCACTTCGGAAAATGACTATATTAATATGGGTTATGGTTATACTCTGGGGAAGGTGCTAAATCACATCGCAATGAATGTTGAAAAGCGACTATCGATAATTTCCCTTTCAGGAGGCGTTAGCTGCTATCTACCCGATACGGAATCGAGCATATTTAACGCAAAACTTTACCTAATGCCCGCCCCTCTTGTAGTATCTTCTGCAGAAATGGCAAAAGCTATTATAGCCGAGCCCTCAGTGCAGGAAGTTCTTATGATGCACAAGCTTGCCTCAACAACCGTTGTCGGTATAGGCGGCATGAATGAGGACGCAACCGTGGTTAAGAGCGGCACTATAACTAAGAACGATTTCCGCCTTCTTTCAATGCAAAACGCCGTCGGCGATGTTCTATGTCATTTTTACGATAAAAACGGCGAACCGGTCGGCGCAGAGCTCGACAACCGACTGATAAGCACCCCGCTTAATACATTGAAATCCTTGAATAGGGTTATCGGCGTTTCGGCAGGCGCAAACAAGGTAGACGCGATACTTGGCGCGCTGCGAGCCGGACTTCTCGATGTTTTAATAACCGATGAAGAAACAGCGGAGGCGGTTCTCGCCAAAAGCGAAATAACCTAAGCAATTTGCTTACCCTAATGCTTTTTGGAGGTGTGAATATGCCAGATCGATATTTATTGGCCGTGGATGCGGGTACCGGAAGCGTACGTGCCGTATTATTTGATACGGACGGAAATCAGCTCGGCTGTGTTCAGGAAGAATGGACTCACAAAGAAGACCCAAGATACCCCGGAAGCATGGACTTCGACTGGGAGTTAAACTGGTCACTCGCATCCGGCTGCATAAAAGGTGTGCTCTCGCAGACAGGAATTAATCCCGCGAATATAGCCGCTGTTTCCACCACCTGTATGCGTGAAGGCATTGTTCTATACGACGCCGACGGCAAGGAAATATGGGCTTGCGCAAATGTCGATGCCCGCAGCAACGACGAAGTCGCCCAGCTTATTGCGATTGACCCTCAGCTCGAAAAAGAAATCTACAGTAAATCCGGACAAACCTACGCGCTCGGCGCTTTGCCTCGCCTGTTGTGGGTAAAAAACAAGGAACCGGAGATATATAACCGAATTGCCAAGCTCGGCATGTTTAACGATTGGCTCATCTATAGGCTAACCGGCAAGCTTGCTGTCGAACCCTCAAACGGCTCGACCACCGGCATTATGGATTTGCAAAAACGCGCATGGGATCCCGAAATTGCAAAAAAATGCGGCCTGCGAGACGACATTTTTCCGCCCATCGTTGAGTGCGGTACCGTTTTGACCGGTATAAACGCCAAAGGTGCGGCGCAAACCGGGCTTATTGAGGGCACACCCGTGGTCGTCGGCGGCGGAGATTGTCAGCTTGGAACTATTGGGCTCGGAGCTACCGAGCCCAATCAGGCCGTCGTTCTTGGCGGCAGCTTCTGGCAGTTTGAATTTAACACCGCCACAGGTAAGACAGACGAGGACTGCCGCGTCCGCGTTAACTGCCACGCCGTTCCGAACGTATGGCAATATGAGGCTCTCGCATTTAAGCCGGGTCTGGTTATGCGCTGGTTCAGAGACGGTTTTTGTCAGCTCGAAAAGAAAATAGCAGAGGAAACCTGTCAAGACCCTTACGCTCTAATGAACGAAGAGGCAGAAAAAATACCCGCCGGATGCTATGGCATGATATGCTGCTTTTCCGACGTAATGAATTTCATCAGTTGGAAGCACGCCTCACCCACTTTTACCAATTTTGAAATTGATTCCGATAAATTCAATCGATATACTTTTTACCGAGCCATTCTCGAAAACACTGCCATGCTCGCCAAGGGGCACATGGAGCTTGTTGAAAAAGCAACCGGCAGCCGCCCGAGTGAAATAATTTTTGCTGGCGGTGCAGCAAAAAGCCCTCTCTGGTCTCAAATTCTCGCCGACGTGATGAATTTGCCTGTTAAGGTGCCCGTCGTCAAGGAAGCTACCGCCCTTGGAGCGTCAATTCTCGCGGGATATGGCATCGGTATATATACGGACATCCCCGAAACAGCAAGACGTATCGCCAAGATTGAGCGCACTTTTACGCCAAGCGCCGCTAACCATGCTGTCTACGAGGAGATGTACCCAATTTGGCGTGAAGTCTATGCCGCCCAGCTAGAGCTCGCCGAAAAGGGTCTTACGAAAAATATGTGGAGAGCACCCGGCGTTTAAAATGCCGCGCAATAATATTATCTGGAGGTAATGCCATGTTTGTTCTAAACGAAAACGAGAAAGAGTACCGCTTTGGGAACAGCGGCCCTAAATACCTCATGAAAGGCCCACGAATGAACTTTGCGCTTGTGCAGTTCATGCCCGGTGAGGATTTTGAAGCCCATTACCACAACGTGATGGAAGAGAACTTCTATATATTGGAGGGCGAGGTGGACATCGTAGTCGACGGTAAAGTCAATCACATGAAACCCGGCGACTTTATTCACATCGAACCCCATGAAATTCACTATGTCACTAATGTGAGCGACAAGCCCATAAAGATGGTTTCCACCTTGGCGCCCTTTCAAGACTCCGACAAGGTAGAAGTAAAGAATTATAAATACTGAGAAGGGTATGACGATGAAAACAATTAAAGCAGCCCCTGTTACTCAGGAAAACTGGGCGCCTTACGGCTACCTTGCCAACATTGCCAATCCCCAGGACGCCTATGGCCTCGGCGCTTATCCCTGCACCTTTCATCGTGACATGGTGCTTGCCCCTATGGCATCCTCTGCCCCCATTTCCTTTGGCTCGCTTAGAGTTGGCAAGCGCGACATGTTGATAAAGGATGTCGAGTACCACACCTTCGCCAGCGAAGTCATGATGCCTTTTGATTGCGACATGGTAATGTATGTCGGGCCCGCAAACAGCGGAGAGCCCGAGCCGAAAACGCTTGAGGCCTTCATTATACCCAAAGGCACACTCTTAGTATTCCGTGCAGGAATGTGGCACGGCGCTCCCTTCCCCCTGAAGGAAGACGGCACCGTTCTCATATGCCTTCCCGAGAGGACTTATCTCAATGACACCACCAAGCTCTTCCTCGAAGAACAGGACTATATAAATATCGAGCTTTAAAACAACAATCCTCTTTTTCTTTCCTTTCTTTTCTCTCCTCCTCCCCCCGCAGAAATCAGTCAAGGCATACGCCTTGGCTGATTTCATAG